>NZ_JBHYNC010000019.1:0-89669 GCF_042743165.1 Gordonia sp. NPDC058843 | reverse complement strand
CTGTCGTGCCCCCGACCCCCCCCACGAAGGGTGTAGCAACGTGTCTCACCGAGCCCTTCGTGGCTCGTCGCTTGCGCTCCTCACACCTCAGGGACCAGGGGTTATGCGGTTCTTTCGGATTAGGGAGTGCGAGGTCGACGAGCCTCGAAGCCCCCGCGAGGCACGTACTACGGCTGCCCCCGCGGGGGTCGCGCCGCCGAGTTCTCGATGTCGCGGCGCCACCACAGCGCCAGCGCGATCTCCACGACGCCGACGACGAGCATCACGGGCTGCAGGAAGAAGAACACCCGGAGCAACGCGACCTGTAGGACGATCCACGCGATCAGCGACCCGCCGGCAAGCAGTCCGCCGAAGATGCCCGGACGCGCGGGCACGGACGGCACGACAACCGCCGCTGCTGCCACCAGGTGCGGCATTGCGATCGCGGCGATGAGCGCGACCCCCGGACCGGCCCACGTGCCGAACGGTGTGTTGGCGAGCCATTCCCGGGGCATCGCCCATCGATCCGCGATGAGAGCCGATCCCCCGCCGATCGCCGCGAGGGCAACGAAGAGTTCGAGCCCACCGAGCGCCCACGCGGCTCTGGTGCGTTGATTACCGACCCGCGGGTCGTCGAAGGTGTCTGACGGCGCGGTCATGGTTCGAGTCTGACGCGCACGGCGATCGGTGTCGTGAGGCGAAGGTCTCCATTCGGAGTGTGCCCGGTGCCGGCCCCGAGTGTCAGGGGTGCACCCAGCCGTCGGCGATGAACTCGACGAGCAACCGGGCCTTGTTCCCGATCGGTCGGCCGGCTTCTTCGTATCGTCGTGCGACTCGTCGATAGTGTTCGCGCACTGTGCTTTCCGCGATCGAGTGAATGCGCGAGGTCTGGCGGAGCGTGGCACCGAGCGTGTAGGTCTCCAGGATCTCCAGTTCTCGGTCGGTGAGTCGCACCCGGTTCGCGAGAGCGGGCGCGGACTGCGGTGTCGGGGGTCCCGCCGCCGATGCCAGCGCGCGCTGCAGTGCCTCCTCGGCGCCCGGGGCCCGAGGGGCGACGCGAATGTGCTCGAACCCGGCGACCCCGTTGCCCACGAAGATGACCTTGACCGACCGCAGCGTCGGCACTCGCCGGACGAAGCCGAGCATTGCCGCGGACCGCACCACGATCGCAGCCGGATCCCGCAGGGCGACGAGCTGTGCAGGTTCGACGACGACCGAGTCGTATCCGGCACTCTCGACGAGCGCGACCAGTGCGGCGTCGAAGATGTCTCCCTCGGCGACGACGGCGGCACTCCGTGCCGGTCTCGATGTCGCGGCGGCAACATGACGAGTTGTCCTCGGCTTCGCGGCGGTGGTTCGCGGTCGGGTGGGTGGGGTGATTCGGTGGATGTCGTTCAGGGGTACGGACATGTGCCGGTTCTCCTTGTCGACTTCGTGGCGAACTGTGGGAGTCGGGGCTGGACGGCGGGACGTCTCCGGGTGATCGACCTGGCTCGCGATCGGGTGTCGAGATGTTTCGTTTTCTCGAACATCAACTTCTTCAGCCTCGCGAACTTGAGACGGTTTGTCAGCGGCATCTCGGACCGGATGTCGTGTTATCCGGGTAAATGATCGCCATTTCGATCAATGACATGTGTAATCACGCACACAACGACAACCTCGGGCATGATCATGCCTGTGCCGAATCACATGCGGGTGCTGGTCGCTTCTCCCCTGGGGCATGTGGTCGCCGCGCCGTTGGCCAAAGCGCTCGATCAGGCCACGGTCACCGTCGCCACCGGACACGACGAGTTCATCCACTCCGTGGCCGGCAACGTGCGGTTCGACGTCGTCGTTGCCGACCTGATCTGGAACCGTCCGGATCTGGAATGGATCTTCGACGGTCTCGACGTCATCGACGCCCTCGACAGCCACGACCGGCACGCTCCGGTCGTCCTGGCGACCCAGGGCCACAGCATGGAACTGGACCATCTCGACGAGGCGCGACTGCGCGACGAGGTGGCCGGGGTCATCGCCAAGTCCGACGGCTTCGCGACGCTGGTCGGAGTCGTACGATCGGTGGCGCTCGGTCAAGGTCTGCCGGACAAGGCGTCATCTGGACGCCGGCCACCTCTCTACGAGCTGTTCACCGGCCGCCGCGGTCACACCGCGGGCCGCCTCGCCGGGGCGATCGCGTCGGGCAGCGCATCGGACAACTCGTCGCTCGCCCGCGCAGCCAAGGTGTCACCGAACACGGCCAACAAGGTGACGAGCCACTACCTCGGGCCGATCATCGTCGAGCGCGGCGAGCATGGGGAATCGCTGCCGATGACGCAGGCGGCCGTCTACCGCTGGTGTGGCCTGCATGCGCGATACCTGATCAGTTGGTGTCGACGCCATGGGCACTCCGACGTCCTCGGACCGATGCCGGCGTGATCAGTTCGCGTGGACTCCGACGTCCCGGCCCCGCCCCGACGGGGCGCTCGATTCCAGCGGGCCGAGGCCGATGCGGTCACCGAACCACCGCAGGATCTCGACACCCGCGAGGGCCCCGGTCGCCGCGGTGACCGTGAGGCCCGGCGTCGACCAGCCGAGTAGCTCCAGCTCGCCGTGACGGGGGCGGATGGCGTGATCTGCGGCGAGCAGCAGGTCGGTGTCGAGCCAACCGTCGCCGGCCGCGTACAGCGCTGCGGAGTCGCCGAGGGTCCCGTCGGCAACCAGCCGTCGTCGGACCTCGGCGATCGCCGCCGACTTGGTCACCGACTGCGGGGTCGCGTAGATCTTTCGGCCCTGCTGAGACGCCGTCCAACCGCGGGCAGCACACCACTCCTGCCACTCCTCGAGGAACTCCGGTGGCTGGGCCGACGGATCGACGACGAGGTAGCAGAAGAGGTCGTCGGCGCTTCGCAGCGCCGTCACCCAGGAATCGTCTGTCCGGCTCCTGAGCTCGCTCTGGACTTCGGCGAGTGTGGCGCCCGCGCGGGTCACCGCATCGTCGATGTGTGCACGCCATTCGGCGTCGTCCTCGCCGTTCACCAGGATCCGGCCGCCGTTGCTCACGACAGCATGTCGGAACGGGCTGCCCGGCAGAGTGATTCGTGCGTACTGCGCCGGAGTGCGGGTGGTTGTCGGGACGACGACGACCTCGCGCGCCAACCTGGTCAGCAGTTCGACGGCGGTCTGGGTCATGTACGAGAGCGGCGCATCCCGATAGATCTCGACGCACACGGTCGCCAGGGTGGTGAACTGCTCCTCGCCCATCGCGGCACGGGAGTAGATCATGGTCCGGTCGAGATCCGTGGCGACCAGGGTAGTCACGCGTCCTCCTTGATCAGCCCGACACACGAGTACGCGAGATGAGGCGAAACCTCTACCGGTACACCTCGTTCGGCGGCGAGCAACCGGATGTGACGATGCTCGGGCATGTCGTCCTCGCGCACCAGGATGCGCCACGGCACGCGTCGTAACAACACCCTCGTCGTTTCGCCGACACCGGGCTTGACCAGGTTGATCGAAGACAGACCGTATTCGGTCTGGATGCGCTCGACCGATCGCCAGCCGGACCAGTCGGGCCGACGCGATAGGGGCGTCATCGACTCGACCGTCGCCCGGACCCGGTCGGCCACCGCGTCGAACTCCGCGCTGACGGTGTCCAGGAACACTTCCGAGACATCGAAGTCGGTGAGTTGGCGGTAGAACTTCGCACCGTGGTACTCGCCGGGGCCGATGTGGTCGGCGTTCAGGACGGTGCGCGAGACCAGGCCGGACACCGTGGAATTGAGGCAGGCGGAGGCGATGAGGAAGTCGTCCCTGGTGCCGAAGAGGGTCGTACAGGACCCGGGGTCGGCCAGGACCGCCAGTTCATCGTGCAACCGTGGCCGGCCGGCGTGTGCGTACTCGTCGACGGCGGCGGTGAGCTCGCGCTGGATGGCACCCTTGCCGGTCCAGCCGTCGACGAAGACGATCGATTCGGCCGGGTGGCGCGCCACGATGTGATCGAGTGCGACGGTGTCGATACCGCGGCCGCGCACGATCGAGACCGTGTAGTGCTGCGGGTCGACGCCGTGGATGGTGGACATCCACCGTCGGATCAGGATGCCGACCGGGGTTCCGGCCCTCGCGAGCGACACCAGGGTCGGCGTCGAGTGGCGCTCGGCCAGGGTGAGTTCGGATACGACACCGACCGCTTCCGCGAGGCGCTGGGCCGAGGACCGCAGTGTCGCGTGGAACAGATCCTGGTACTCACGACCCGGTTGATACTCGATCGGCAGGGACTCGGCGTAGTGGGCCTGTCCGGACTGGATACGCCGTTCCCGTTCGTGCAGTTCGCCTTCCAGTGCCACGTCGGACAGGTCCTTGAGCAGCCAGGTGACCTCGTCGGCCCCGTACGAACCGAAGTCCGGTCCGCGCAGGGGCGGAGTGGTGGCGGTGACCCGGTCCATCAGCGCACCGCCTCTCGAGCTCGAGCCAGGGAACGCTGGTCGGTCGCAGGCAGGACCGCCAGGACGACCGGATGTCCGGCGGCGGTGAGGACGTCGATCAGTCCGCCGGCACCACGCAACCCGGCGGTGTCGGCCGGTGAGTCCACGACCAGCACGACCTGTGGGTCCGGACGGTCGGCGGACGACACGTTGTAGACATACCGAGGCGTACCCGGGTCGGGTTCCGGTGCGATGAAGCGGAACCCACGCCGGAGCGGATAACCCGGGACATCGTGCACCTGGGCCGGCGACCTCGTGGTGGTCTGGTATCCGGTGGCGAAACCACGACGCTCCAGTGCCTCCGCGATGCACAGGGGTGCGTACATCAGCTCCTCATGTCCGATCACGACCACCGGGCGTCGCGGATCCAGCTGATCAGCCACGGTTTCGGCGGCGTCGGCCGCGGCTCGATGGAAGTCGGTGGAGTCGGAGCGGAGCATTCCGTGCCTGCCTCCGTCGGGAACCGCGGCCGGCCAGTCGAGCGACACCGCGACCAGGTCGCCGAGTTGTGGTGCCACGGGATTGAGGTCATCGGACTCGAGCTGCCACACGTCGTCGAGAAGCGTCGGCGGGAGCGTGATCGAGCCGTTCGCGAGCGCCACGTAGGCGATCTCGGCGCCGAGTCGTGCTGCAAACGCGTCACATTCGGACCGTTGCGCATGCGTGCGCATGTCCACAAGTGAGGCCACGACGAAACGCGTGCGGGGTCGGTCCGCGACAATGGCGTCGATGGCACCGAGCGCGGTCTTGCCGGTCGAGATCTCGTCGTCGACCAGGATCAGCACCTCGTGCGGCGTCGTGGCATCGAAGAAGGCGGGGTCACTGGGCTGCAGCAGGTGCGTCGTCGCATGCGAATGCCCTTCCTCGAAGGTGCCCGACACCACCGCCTCGGGGTGCCTGCGGCGCGTCGAATGCAGGTACCGCGACGCAGAGATCCGTTCGGCCACACAGTGTCCGAGTCCGGTTGCGGTTTCGGCGAAACCGAAGACGACGGCGTCGCGTGCCGAGTCCGCCCCGATCTCGGCGATGACTGCAGCGCCGAGATCGTCGGCCGCGTCTCGGACGACCCTCGGCGGGGTCGGGATGTGCTTGCCCAGCACGGTGGACACCAGCAGATGTGCGCGGCGCCGGTTGTGACGCAGTCCGAGGGAGACGAGGTCGTGCACCGTGTGGTCCGGATGGGCATCGTCGCCGGTGGTGATCTCGACGCCGAAACGCTCGGTCACCCAGTCGATGCCGACGGTGTCCGGATCGTTCACGAGGTGGCCGATCCGGGCGAGGCGAGCGCGGTGAGCAGGTCGACGAAGGTGACCCCCTGGCGGGTCACGCCGAAGGCGGCAGCGCGGTCGATGACCCGCAATGCCCAATTGCGGTGCGGCTTCAGTTCATTCATCTTGTTGCGGTATGACGATGCCCGCACCCCGCCGGACTCTCCGGCCAGGATGTCGAGTGCGTCGTGATACTCCTCGTGGGTCACCGCCGACAGCGCGTGCACCGCGGCGACGTGCGCGGGGTGGATGACCGTCTTGCCGTGCAGACCGTTGGCGCGATCGAGCGTGATCTCGCGCAGGAGGCCGTCCATGTCGCGGCTGACGAGTTGCTGCCGGAAGTAGACGGCGTCGTTTTCCCGGAACGGCGTGTGCCGCAACATGGGTTGGAACATGCGCTCGTGGTCCGCGAAGTACTCCCACACGGGCCCGGTGACGACGAAGCCGCTCTCGTCGCTGCGCCCGAGGTGGTTGACGATGCCGGCGATCACATCCGCCGCGACCCGGACGTCGTAGATGGTCAGATCCCGATCCCGGCGGATGCCGAAATATCCGCAGATGTCGGTGGCGCCGATACGCACGGCCAGCACGCGGTCCCGGTGCGCGCCGAGGACCGATGCCAGGGCGGTCAATTCGTCGTCGCGGGTTTCGCGGTGGACAACCGCCGCCGACTCGAGGACCGGCATCACCCACAGGTGCTTCGAGAGAGTCTCGCTCGCGCGGGTGACCGCCTCCAGGGCGGCCGCGGCGTTGTCCGAACCGAACTTCGGGATCACGAAGCCGGTCAGGGCAGTCGGCGTGTCGAGGGCGGTGACGATCGGCATGATCTGGTCCACCGAACGCGGGCGGACGAAGAGCAGCATCGGTCGACCCGGGTTCTCGGCGATGTCGCGCAGCGCGGCCACGGCGCGCTCGATCGCCTCGGCCTCCTCGTGGTCGGCGACGGCGTCCTCGAGGTCGATGACCATGGAGATGACGCCTCCGGCACGTCGTCGGCGGATCACCTCAGCGAGATCGGGCCGGGTGGCCGGGACGTAGAGGGTCGCACCCAGCGCGACAGCGACGCGCTGCGCGGGCCAATTGACGTCGATGGACTCGGGTCGCCGGAGGAACAGCTCGTCGATCGTCGCCTGTTCCAGGTGGTCGAAGTGCCTGATGGTACCGGGCTCGAGACCGGTGTCGTCGGGTCGTGCAGTGGTGGTCATCCGGCGGCCACCCGTCCTCTCATCCGCGAAACGATCTCGGTGATCCGGTCGTCCACCGCACGGAGCTGGGTCAGGTAGCTCCAGTAGTCGGGGTGGATGCGGTCGAGGTCCCCCTTGGCGCGCTCGATCCGGTCGGCCTGAGCATCGAGGACCGAGCCCCATTCGTCAACCAGAGCGTGATTGACCGCAAAGAGCTGGGCGTCACGTAGACGGAAGCGAACCCGCTGCTCGGCGGCTCGGGGGTCGGCGCGGACCTCGCGCAGCAAGCGCAACCTGTCGAGCACGGCGTCGACGGCCTTCTCTGCCACGGCCAGGTCGTCGCGGGCGGCGTCGGCCCGATCGATGGCCTGGTCGGGCGCGTTGTCGACCATGGCGCGTGCCGCCGCGAGTTCGGCGTCGGCATGCACGAGCCGCTCGTCGACGACCGCGCCGTTGCGTTGCAGGTCGAGGGAACAGTCGGCGCTGAACTCCCGCCGAAGGGCCGACAGGGTGTCGGGGACCTGCGCGCCGCGAGTGGACACGGCGCTCCGGCGGGTTTCCACCGAACGGATGACCTGCTGTGCCCGCTCGGCGAGACCGGGGGCGTCGGCGAGGAGCTGTTCGAGGCGTCGCGCCGCGCTGAGCACCGCGGCCGCGGCGGTCTGCCGTTCGCGAAGGCCCGCGCCCTCGTCGAACGTCGCGAGCGTCCGCGCGAGTTCGTCGGTGGCGATCGACACCGACTGCAGCCGTGCCACCGCCGGAGCCGCGTTCTCCAGGGCGGTCATCGCCCGGTTGGCGGCCACCCGGGCTTCGTGATCCTGGGCGTCGGCGGCGCGCATCGTGGCCCGTGCACGCTCGAGTGTGCCGGCGTTGGTCTGTGCGAAGTCGCGCATCGAGGCGGTGATGGCCCGCAGTGCCTGGGTGGAGCGGTCGAGTTCCTGCGGGCCGACACGTGAGCCGGCCGGCGGCGAGACCAGCCGGAGATAGTCCGACGTCGCCTGGGCGTGCTGTTCGCGGATGCCCGACCACGCGGCGCGCAGCTGCGACCGCGGGTCGAGAGTGGAACTCACACCGACGGCCGGATCGATCTCGGCCAGGACGGATTCGGACTCCAGGAACGCCGCTGTCATTTGTTCCGATGATGCAGGTGGTGCGGAATTCGTGCGTGAATCGTTCCCGAACCATCGACGTACGAAGTTTCCGGGCACCACACGATGCTATCGGCTATTTTCATCTCCGTATGAGGCCGGATTCCCCGGCTCGCGGCAGGTTGGGATACCGGTCGTCGGCGGGTGCCGTGGTGCGGGGATGGCGTCGGGAGACGAACGAGGGACGGTCGAACGGCGACCTCCCCGCGGCGCGAGAGAGGCACGTCGAATGCAGTTGGTACAACGGTCCAAACGCGTGGTGGAAGCCAGGCTGAACAATTCCGCGGTCCGCGCGATCAGTGGCTCGATGGTCGCCTACGAGGGGCAGGTCACCTTCAAGTCGGCGGGCTTCGGTGGCGGCGACGGTGTGCTCGCGGGTCTGAAGCAGCGGGCCACCGGAGAGGCGTTGTCGCTCATGGAGGCGTCGGGCAACGGCATCGTCTACTTCGCTCACAACGCCGCCGAGACGACCGTCATCGAGCTCAACAACGAGACGCTGCAGGTGGAGTCCGAGCAACTGATGGTGCTCAACGGCAACCTGCAGACCAACGTCACCTTCGCGGGTCTGCGCGGAGCGTCATCGGGTCAGGGGTTGTTCACCACGACGGTGAGCGGCCACGGACAGATCGCGCTGCTGTCCAACGGCGGCCCGCTCATCCATCTCGAGGTGTCACCGCAGTATCCGCTCGTGGTCGACCCGGATGCGTTCGTTTGCGCCCGCGGGCAGCTGAGTCAGTCCTTCGTCACCGACGTCTCCTGGCGCTCGGCGCTGGGACAGGGTGGCGGCGAGGCATTCTCGCTGCGCTGGGATGGCAGTGGCGTCGTGTCGATTCAACCGGCCGAGCGGTGAGGGTGAGGTAACGAGAATGTTCACCAAGGTCAACAGCAAGGTCGTGTCCGTCGACATCGGTCGCACCGGGCCCGTCATCGCACGACGCGGGGCGATGCTCTTCTACAAGGGGAACGTGCACTTCCAACCCCACCAGATCGCGGGTGCGGGCGGTATGGGCGGCGGGATGCCAGGGCTGGGCGGTATGGCGGGCATGGCCGGTCGGATGATCGCCGGCGAGCACGAGTCGACGATGATCGCGCAGGGGCACGGCGAAGTGCATTACGGCTTCCTCGGCATCGAGGTGCACGTCGTGGACCTCGGGGCGGTCGGTGGCACGATGCGCGTCGAGGCGTCGCGCCTGCTCGCCTACGGGGCCAATCTGCAGGCCTCTGTCGTCTCGGTCGCCTCGCAGGGTGGCGGCGGTGGCGGTGGCGGAGGCGGTGGTCTGTTCGGGGCGCTGCGGAACGCGGCAGCCGGGGCGGTCACCGGGCAGGGCATGTTCACGACGCAACTGTCGGGTGCCGGCTCGGTGGTGCTTCTCGGGCACGGCGGGGTCTTCGAACTCGAGGTGTCGCCGCAGAGGCCGGTCGTGAGCGTCGATCCACAGGCGTTCGTCGGGTCGGCGGGGCAGGTCAACACCACCCTGCGATCCTCGATGAGCTGGCGCAACGTCGGCCGAACCGGTGGTGAGGCAATGCAATTGGAATGTTCCGGACAGGGCGTCGTGTATGTGCAGGCATCGGAGGAGAAGCTGTGAGCCAACTCAACACCGTGTGGAGTCCGATGAATCTGCCGTCGGACGACAATGTGCCGGACAACAACTACTCGTTCTGCATCGACCTCAACCAGCCGTGGTTCATGTCCAAGGGCGCGATGATCGCCTACTACGGGCAGATGCAGTTCACCGCGCTGACACAGGGGCTACAGGGCAACATGCTGCAGATGGTCGCGCAGCAGTTCTCCGCCCCGCTGTACCTCGGTGACTACGTCGTCGCCGAGGGTCACGGGAAGCTGATCATCGGCGACCGCGGCTACGACATCAACGCCTACGATCTCGAAGACGGTAACCTCACCATTCGAGCGGCCAATCTCCTTGCCTTCCAGCCGAACCTGTCGCTGAACCAGTCCATCGTGCCTGGCTTCCTGACGCTCATCGGCACCGGCAAGTTCCTCGCGTCGTCGAACGGTCCGGTGATGTTCGTCGAGCCGCCGGTGCGCGTCGACCCGGAAGCGCTTGTCGGATGGTCGGATTGCCCGTCGCCGAGTCACCACTACGACGAGGCGTGGGTCAACGGCTTCATCGCGGCCGCGGGCCGCCGGATGGGCATGAACTCCGGTGAGGAGCGCCAGTTCGACTTCACCGGGTCCGGAACGGTTCTGGTGCAGTCGAGCGAGAAGGTGCGCGACGACACGTCGATCCTGCGCACCATTCAGGGTCACCTCCCGGGCATGTCGACGCCCAGCCTGCACCAGATCAATCAGCAGGTCACCCAACAGCTCGGTCAACAACAGGGCTGAGTCCGGTCCACGAGAACAACTGCGCCGCAGGTCCGTTTGGGACCTGCGGCGCAGTTGTCTCCCGCTCCCTGAGGTGCGAGGAGCGATAGCGACGAGCCTCGAAGGGTTTGGCGAGTCAGGTCACCAAACCCTTCGAGGCTCGCTTCGCTCGCACCTCAGGGAGCAGAAGATCGGGCCGCTCACACTCTGGCGCACCGGTTGTCCGCCCCCTGAGGAGCGAGCTTGCGAGCGTTGTCCGCTCTCTGAGGAGCGAGCTTGCGAGCGTTGTCCGCCCCCTGAGGAGTGAGCTTGCGAGCGTCTCGAAGGGTCAGATGTTGACCTTCTCCTCTTCGCCCTTCGCCGCGAGGCGATTGCGGCGGATGACGCTGGAGATCAGCGACGCGATGATCAGCGCGACACCGACCAGGCCGGTGAAGATCTCCGGCACGTGGGTGCCGATCGAGTAGAGCAGGATGAACGCCAGCGCACCGATGGCCCAGTGGGCACCGTGCTCGAGGTACACATACTCCGACAACGTGCCCTTGCGCACCAGGTAGACGGTGAGCGAGCGGACGAACATCGCGCCGATGAGGCCGAGGCCGAGGGCGATGATGATCGGGTCCGCGGTGATGGCGAACGCGCCGATGACGCCGTCGAAGGAGAACGACGCGTCGAGGACCTCGAGGTAGAGGAACAGGAAGAACCCTGCCTTGCCGGTGGCCTTGGCCAGGCCGGACGGGCCCGACTTGTCGCCCGCCGCGTCCTCGCCGCTGGTCTTCGCAGCCGCCGTCTTCTCGGCGGCGTCGGTGCCCGGTTCGACTGCCTCGTTGTCGTCGTCGTCTTCGACTTCGACGTTGAAGTACTCGCCGAGGCCGTTGACCAGGATGTAGGTGATCATGCCGAGCGAGCCGGCGAGCATGACCGTCAACTGCTCGTCGGGTGCGGCGATGTAGGTCGCGGTGAGAACCAGCAGCGTGATCGCGATGACGACCTCGAGCATCTCCAGCTTGCCGATCTTCTCGAGCGGCCGCTCGATCCACGACAACCAGGTGAGCTCCTTCTGTCCGAAGAAGAAGCCCAGGAACAGCATGAGCAGGAACATGCCGCCGAACGCCGCGATCTGCGGATGCGCGTCGGTGATGATCGTCTCGTAGCTCGGATCACCGTTGGCGAAGTACGCCGCATCGTCCGCCGGCGGGTTCAATGCGAGATCGAGTGCCTGCGCCGGGTTGAGGCCCGAGGCGATCCACACGATGACCAGCGGGAACACCAGACGCATACCGAAGACGGCGATCAGGATGCCGATGGTGAGGAAGATCTTCTGCCAGAACTCGCTCATCCGGCGGAGGATCGTGGCGTTGATGACTGCGTTGTCGAAGGAGAGCGAGATCTCGAAGACGCCGAGGATGGCCGTCAGGATCAGCGCTTCGACGCCGCCGTAGAGGAACGCGATGATCAGCGACACGATCGTCACGACCACCGAGAGGCCGAAAATTCTTACTACCACTGGCTTGTGGCCTTTCTAGAGGTGCGTGTGATCAGCCGACCGCGTTGTCGGAGAGGAGTGGTGACGCGCGGATGCCGCACCCGTACGAAAACGGGTGCGGCATCCACGGGCACGTTCAGGCGGACAGCCGGAGTCGCGAAGGACTCAGACGTTCACACCGAAGTCGCGCGCGATGCCCGCGAGACCCGAAGCATAACCCTGGCCGACCGCGCGGAACTTCCACTCCGACCCATGACGGTACAGCTCACCGAAAACCATCGCGGTCTCGGTGGAGGCATCCTCGCTGAGGTCGTAGCGGGCGATCTCGGCGCCACCGGCCTGGTTGACCACGCGGATGAACGCGTTGCGCACCTGTCCGAAGGACTGCGACCGTGCGTCGGCGTCGTAGATCGACACGGGGAAGACGATGGAGTCGATGTTCGGCGGGACACCCGCGAGGTCGACCTTGATGACCTCGTCGTCGCCCTCACCCTCACCGGTCAGGTTGTCGCCGGTGTGCTCGATCGAGCCGTCGGGCGAACGCAGGTTGTTGAAGAAGATGAAGTGCTGGTCGGAGACGACCTTCTTGTCGGCGCCGAGCGCGATGGCACTGGCGTCGAGGTCGAAGTCGGTTCCGGTGGTGCTTCGGATGTCCCAGCCGAGGCCGACGGAGACCGCAGTCAGGCCCGGAGCCTCCTTGCTCAGCGAAACGTTTCCGCCCTTGCTCAGGCTCACGCCCATGGTTTGCGCCTTTCTGTTTGGTACGGGGTCTCGTGATGTCCGATGTGCCCGATACCGGGCCACTCGGAGCAATCGACAACACTCTATGTGAAGGGTGTGGCGCGGTCACTGATTTGGTCGGATGACCTGCGGTTTCCTTCTTGCACGTCGAGCTGAGAGTGTGCAAGCGTTGCGCTGCTGACCTGTCGTGCCTCGAGTCGCCCAACGCATACGGAAGTCGGTGCGGCAGGACCAGCGACTCATAGTGGGTCTGCGTCCAACGCCGCGGTGCTCTCCTCTTCTTGGTCGGCGCGGAAGGTATCGAACTCTCCCGATAACCAGCGCTCGTAGTAGCGGCGCACCGCGCGGTTTGATGGTTGCGTATCGACTGCGCGACGCTCGTCGGTGTCTGCTTGCGTGCGCGTTCCTCGAAGAAAATGCTCGGCTTGCACAATACGTCGATTGTCTGGTAGCTCACTTCGTCGTCGACTTCCCGACCGGATCTCGATGAAAGGGAGCGAGAGCAGGATGGCTAGGTCTTTGCGTGCCAATTCTTGCTTAATACCCCGCAATATTCCACGGTTCATATGACTTGTCATGAACCGAGTTTCCTCGGACGCTTTCAGCCAGGGGGTTTCAGCCTCCAGCAGAAACTCGGTGACTGAACGCACCAGGTCCTGCGAGACCCAACCCCCGTTGCGTGCGGTGCGCACTAGTGTGTAGGCAAGGGGAGGAATGAGGACGTCACCTGCAATGGACGGGTCATACAGCATGAATACCCCGTGCGTTTCAAGCGCTTCGGTTGGAGAAATCAAGCCCGTTCGGACCGCTTCGGCGGCGGCCCACCGGAATTCCCGCGCGTAGGTGGATAACGCATCCCGGACCATGCTCGAGTGATCCGCATCTGCGTCTAGCCAAACACGATCTTCTCGAGTCGCGTGATCCAAGGAGGGTCCTGCGGAATCGTGACTAAACCTCCCTGCGTATAAGGCGAGGGACAGTGCTCGTTGATCTGTTCCGGTGTCCAGCCGTCGCTTCACATGCTTCCAGTAATACTTTGCGGTTAACCGCCGGTTTTCCTGCGTTACTGAATGAATGCTGTAGATAGCATAGTCAGGACGGGAGGTTCCGGGCGAGGCGTCCGAGAACACTGTTGAAAACTCGCAGATCGAATCAACGCACGCACTCACGAGGGCGTCAAGAACCTGAGGCCGAGGGACGATGAATTGAAGACTACGGATGCAGAATGACAGTGCAGTTTCGGCCGCGATCGCGTCAATCTCTTCACTTTGGGTGATTCGCTGTACGGCGAGATCGATAAAATTGTCCGCTCCATCATCTACGGTCTTTCCCAGCAACTGAAGGGCTAGCTGACATACCACATCCCACTCTGAGCGTAGGATGTGTGGCCACAACCGGTCTAGGAGGTTGCTTGGGTCTGGATTCAAACGAACCAGATGACTTGCCGTGAAGAACTCAAGAAAAGTTCTGTGAGTGAAACCGAAGATGTCCTCGCCAACCTCAGTCAGAACCCAGGCGCGACCTTTGCAGAAATCGACGAACTCTACTGCTGCTTGTTCCGCCTCAATGTCATCATCGAATCGCTTTTCGAGTAGATATGACTGAACAGAGCTCACAAGCTCGCTGCGGGGAATCCCTATCTTCTTGTCTGCGGTGTACTCATGATAGGCGATATGCCGAATTGCGGACTGAATATGCGCATCGAAGCTCACACGAGATTTGATCCCGCGCTGGCCGTCCCACTTGTCGAACAGAAGTAACGAGCACTTTTCGTAAACGTCAGGCCGATTGCGAGGGATGTATCCCTCGCCCGAGTAGATTCCACACATCAGCGACAGCATTAGCGGATTGGAGGTGAGGTCTCGAACGAACTTGCTGTCTTGGAGAAATGATTCGGCTATTGTTGCTTGGCGGGCCGGGTCAACGGAGTCATCAAGACTAAACCACCGGCGCGCGTACGACTCGATCTGGTCGTCGTCGAATGAGCCCAGCTCGCACGCGGTGAACTTATCAGGATCCAGTGCAGCTTCGCTGTAACCGATCCGCCTGGAAGTTACTAATACGGACGTAGTTGGATACTTATCAGCGAAGCCCTCAACGGCTTGCACCACCTGTCTTCTGTCTGAAGTATCTGTCAACTCGTCAAGTCCGTCAAAGAATACGGCTGCTCTTCCATTGAACAGCAGGTATTCAACCGCCTTCGCGGGGGGAGGAACGGCGAACGGCACTCTGCATTGGGACTCGATAAAATCAACCACGGAAGAGCCTGCTTGGCGGGCGGGGGCGTAGTCTTTAAGAGGCACCCAAAAAGCTACCAGTGCAGGTAAGTCGGCGACCTTTCCTGCGCAAATATCATGCAGTAGTTTCAGTGAACCCGTGGTTTTCCCTCCGCCTGGATCTCCCAGTAGAACGACTCGACCGTACTTGGCAATCTCGGAAGACAGGTTCCTATCGTCTTGCGCGCTCCGGCCGTCTAGGTTTATTTCTTCGTCCTGGTGAGCTTGCAGAGAGAGGCTTATTCGAGGTTGAACGAAGAGCCTTTCGTACGGCACGCGCCGAGATGTGCCCGCATGGGGAAGTCGCATCGCGCCGTACATCGACCTCACTGCGTTCCGTATTTCAGACTCGAAAGTGTAGATCGACTGGATGTCCTCGACGCTCTTGATTAGCGAGCTGTTAGCGATGCTCTCCGATGCTAGGAGTGTCGCAGACTTCACCAGGCTGGCTTTAACTGTTGCGGAAACACCAGACTGATCATCTGGACAAACCGTTTTTACCGCTTCCTGTACCGCAGCTGAGCAGACATCGAAGAGTTTGCTGCGGACTATTGCTGCCGCGTCATCGGACCCTAGGTGAAGAGCAAGCAGACAGTCGAACTCATCTTCCAGGCTTGAACGATACTTCTCAGGGTTTCCACCATGAGTTCTCAGAATTTCTTTTGTAGCTATCTTGTAGACAAGCTCGCCAAACTCTGGAGTCGACACAAATTTTAGAAGTTCAGAGCGTTCGAGATCCGTTAGATCTACAGCTAAGTCACTTACGTTGCTTAGAATTGTGGGAACTTCATCGAGTTGCCGAGCAGCACGTACATCAGAGATCTTGCGAAGTCCTAGCTGAACCATCCACCCCGCGACTCTTGTAGTCGCCGTGCCAACGGCTTTAGCTATCGCGGTCTCGATCGGTGTAGTCATTGAGCCCCTGTAGAGATAACGAAGTGTTCGGACTGTGGAGTCAAGCCGCACAAGCGTATCCACGCTGCCGAGTATCCGAAAGAGACCCAATAGACGAAAGAGGGGCCGTCCACCCCAGATCTCTGGAGTAGACGGCCCCAAACCGTCGAGGCTCAGGCCTCGATGATGAACTCCTCGAGCTGCTTGCGCGCGACGTCGTCGGCGAGCTGCTTCGGCGGGGACTTCATCAGGTAGGCCGATGCCGGGAGGATCGGTCCACCGATGCCGCGGTCCTTGGCGATCTTGGCGGCGCGCACGGCGTCGATGATGATGCCGGCCGAGTTGGGGGAGTCCCAGACCTCAAGCTTGTACTCCAGGTTCAGCGGCACGTCACCGAAGGCGCGGCCTTCGAGGCGGACGTAGGCCCACTTGCGGTCGTCGAGCCACGCGACGTGGTCCGACGGGCCGATGTGGACGTTCTTGTCCTCGACCTTGCCGGCGAGCGAGCCGGTCAGGTTGGAGGTCACGGCCTGGGTCTTGGAGACCTTCTTCGACTCCAGACGCTCACGCTCGAGCATGTTCTTGAAGTCCATGTTGCCGCCGACGTTGAGCTGGTAGGTGCGGTCCAGCGTGACGCCGCGATCCTCGAACAGCTTCGCCATCACGCGGTGGGTGATGGTGGCGCCGACCTGGCTCTTGATGTCGTCGCCGACGATCGGGACACCGGCGTCGGCGAACTTCTGGGCCCACTCGGGGTCAGAGGCGATGAACACCGGGAGGGCGTTGACGAAGGCGACGCCTGCATCGATGCAGCACTGAGCGTAGAACTTGTCGGCCTGCTCGGAGCCGACCGGGAGGTAGCTGACGAGGACGTCGACGTCGTTGTCCTTGAGCGCCTGTACGATGTCGACACCGGAACCGTCTGCCTCGGTGATGGTCTCGAGGTAGTACTTGCCGAGACCGTCGAGGGTGTGACCGCGCTGGACGGTGACGCCGGTCGGCGGCACGTCGGCGATCTTGATGGTGTTGTTCTCGCTCGCGAAGATCGCGTCGGACAGGTCGAAGCCGACCTTCTTGGCGTCGACGTCGAACGCGGCGACGAACTCGACGTCGCGGACGTGGTACTTGCCGAACTTCACGTGCATGAGGCCGGGAACACTGGAGTTCTCGTCGGCGTCCTTGTAGTACTGCACGCCCTGCACCAGGGATGAAGCGCAGTTTCCTACGCCCACAATGGCAACGCGCACCTTATTGGGCTCACCCATGGTCGGGTTCTCCTTCTTCTCGCGGCATCGCAGTCGTTCGCTGCGCAACCGGTGTTTTCCGTTGCTCGGTTTGGTCGAGCTGTTCGTCCCGGCTCGGCGTCGAGGCCGGGTCTAGATAATCGTCATCGGCTCGTCCGGGGGAGGCCGGCGGCCGCCCCGAATCGAGCTGAGACCGTGCGCTTTCGGCGAGATCGTCGCCGAACTCCCCGTCGAACTCCCCGTCGAACGGTCCTGGGGTCCCGTCCTGCTCGGAGCTCTCGGCTGCGATCAACTCGTTGAGCCAGCGGACTTCCCGTTCACTGGACTCGAGGCTGAGCTGATGCAGCTGACGGGTGTACCGGTCGACGGCCCGGTTGGACCGCCCGACGATTTCCCGCAACCCCTCCCGACGCTCTTCGACCTGCCGGCGGCGTCCCTCGAGGATGCGCATGCGCGCAACCGCGGGGGTCCGGCTGAAGAACGCCAGGTGCACACCGAAGCCGTCGTCGGTGTAGTTCTGGGGTCCGGTATCGGCGACCAGCTCGGCAAACCGCTCTCGGCCTGCGTCGGTGAGCTGGTAGACGCGTCGGCCACGCCGCACCTTCGCGCCAAGAGGCGTTTCCGGTTCGTCGATGAGGCCGTCGGCCTGCATGCGACGCAGCGTCGGGTACAGCGATCCGTACGAGAACGCACGGAAGGCGCCGAGTAGACCGGTGAGCCGCTTGCGTAGCTCGTACCCGTGCATGGGGGATTCGAGGAGCAATCCGAGAATGGCCAGCTCGAGCACTTCGCCCCCCTTCACGGTCCCGTCGATGATCTGTCACTACTTCTCGGAGTTGATGTACCGGCGCGCTCTGACGAGCCGACACCTCACTCCGATGTATTCGCCAATGTATCGCACCGATATAACTGGTGTCCACGAGTGGTCGGTCAGAAGAAGCACAGGTGTCCGGCCGGCGTGATGGGCATCTCCGGCTCTGGCGTGTCCCTGTACTGGCGACCGACCGGCCGGACCCGTCGCGCCGACGCCCCGGCGCAGACCACGTACCCTGAAAACCGTGCAACGCCAGATCGTCGACTACGCCCTGCAGCGGCGCGCTCGGCTGTCCTCGGTCCATGCGGGCCGGACCGCCGTTGCCGAAGTCTGCGATGCGAGTCCTTACCTCCTGCGCGCGGCGAAGTTCCATGGCCGACCCAGCACCACGATGTGTCCGATCTGTCGTAAAGAGCAGGTCACCCTCGTGTCATGGGTGTTCGGCGACCGGCTCGGTCAGGTCAGTGGCTCGGCGCGGAGCAACGAGGAGATCTCCCGGCTCGCGACGACCGCTGAGGAGTTCTCGGTGCACGTGGTCGAGGTGTGCCGGACCTGCAGTTGGAACCATTTGGTCCAGTCGTACGTTGCCGGGCTGCCGCCGCAGTCCACGCGTCGCTCACGTCGCGTGGCCAAGTAGCGCGTCGGCCTGCGGTTTTTTGCCCAGGGCGGTTGCCTGCTGTCACAGTGGAGCGGCACGAGGCCAGAGAAGTTGACCGTGGCCGTCGGATGAACACTGTCCGTGCGACCCGGTAGGAAGGTGGACGATGAGCGAGGCACGTGGTTCTTCGCCCACGCCGCGACGCACCGGAGCCCGACCCGGTCCGGGCGGCGGCGGTCAGAACAGAACAAGTACGACAACCCGGCACCGGCGGTTCGCATGGGCGCTGGGAATCGTCGGCGCGATCGTCCCGGCGATCGTGCTGGTTCTCATCGTCGCGTTCGCGTTCACCTACTTCACCGCCGAGATCCCTGAACCCGAGGTGAGCCAGAAGGCCACCATCGTCGACACGTCCGGGCGCACGCTGGCCGACGTCACCTCGCCCGACGGCAACCGCACCGTGGTTCCCTTCGACGAGATCCCCGAGACGATGAAGCAGGCGATCGTCGCCGCCGAGGACCGCGAGTTCTGGACCAACAACGGCTTCTCGCCCCGCGGCCTGTCCCGCGCCGTCATCGGCCAGATCACCGGTAACCAGACCGCCGGTGGTGGTTCCACCATCACACAGCAGTACGTCAAGAACGCGATCGTCGGCGACGAGCGCAGCTTCGACCGCAAGTTCAAGGAACTCGCGATCGCCGCGAAGATGAACGACCGGCACGGCTGGTCCAAGGAGAAGGTCCTCGAGGCCTACCTCAACACCATCTATTTCGGGCGTGGTGCCTACGGCATCGCGGTCGCCGCGCAGAAATACTTCAACAAGTCGATCACCGACAAGCGCCGCGCCCAGCAGAACCCGCTGACCTTCGAGGAAGCGGCGCTCCTGTCGGCTGTCATCCGCGCGCCGTCGTACTACGACCCCGACACCAACCGTGAGGTCACCGAGACGCGTTGGCGGTATGTCCTCGACGGCATGGTCGCCACCGGCGCCATCACCCGTGCACAGGCAGACAACGCCGTCTTCCCCAAGACCGTCAAGGCCCGCGTCAGCGATTCCGACGAGACACCCGGTCCCAACGGGCTCATCAAGCGGCAGGTCCTCGCCGAGCTCAACCGCATCGGCATCACCGACAAGCAGCTGCGGACCGGCGGTCTGAAGATCAGCACCACGATCGACCCGCAGGTCCAGAACGGCGTCGTGCAGGCGGCCTGCCGCAAGAACCGGATCTACAAGTGCCCCGACGGTGAGCTCAACGGCGAACCCGACGATCTGCTCGCCTCGGCGGTGTCCATCGACCCGCAGACCGGCGGCGTGCGCGGCTACTACGGCGGCGACAACCCGGGTGGTTGGGACCTCGCCCAGGCGGGCCTGCAGACCGGTTCGTCGTTCAAGGTGTTTGCGCTCGTCGCGGCGCTCGAACAAGACATCCCGCTGTCGAAGACCTACAGCTCGGCACCCTTCCAGGCCAGCGGTGGCCTGACGGTCGAGAACTCCGACGGTGAGAGCTGCGGAACCTGCAACCTCGCCACGGCGATGAAGATGTCGCTCAACACCGTGTACTACCGCCTGATGATGGACCTCGACGGCGGTGCGCGGGCAGTCGCCGACGCGGCACACCGTGCGGGTGTCGCCGAATCCTTCGGCAATATCGAGCGGACCCTGGAGGAGGCCAACGGCGAGCCCGAGGGCGGCGTGGTCCTGGGCCAGTACCAGTCGCGGGTGATCGACATGGCCTCGGCGTACGCCACGCTCGCGGCGTCGGGTGTCTACCACGAGCCACACTTCATCCAGAAGGTCGTCGATTCCGAGGGCCAGGTCCTCTACGAGCGCAAGACCGAGGGCAAGCGCGTTTTCCCGGCGAAGGTGGCCGACAACGTGAGCGCCGCCCTCGAACCCGTCGCGGCGTACTCGAACAGCAACTCGCTCTACGATTCCTCACTCGGTTCGCGGCCGTCGGCCGCCAAGACCGGCACCGTTCAGCTCGGCGACACCGGGCAGAACAAGGATGCGTGGATGGTCGGCTACACCCCGCAGTTGTCGACCGCGGTCTGGGTCGGCACCAACGACGGCACTGCCCTGACCAACTACAACGGTGCGTCGATCTACGGCAGCGGCCTGCCGTCGTCGATCTGGAAGTCGGCGATGGACGCCGCCCTCGAGGGCAAAGAGATCAAGCAGTTCCCCGAGCCGGAGTCGATCGGTGGCGTGGCCGGCGTGCCGTATGAGGCACCGGTCACGACCGAGGCTCCCACGCGGACGCGCGGACCGTCCGTACCGAGCTTCGACATCCCCGACCAGGGCGGCGATGGCAACCTCACTCTCGCGCCGGGCGTGACGATCCCGATTCCGGGCGCTCCGCGCAACGGCGGCGGCGGCGGTGGCGGCGGTGGCGGCGGCGGAAACAGCCCCGGCGGCGGCGGGTTGGCACCCGGAGGCGGCGGTGGCGGTGACGGTGGCGATTCCGGCGACGGTGTACCCGGCGGCGGTGACGGTGGCGGAGGCGTCCCTGAACCGCCCATCGGCTGACCCGGACCCGGCGGCCGACTCGACGACGAGCGGCTCCGAATCCGTCTGGGACAGCCCTGCACCCCTTGCGAGTGATCAGCGTGTCGACGACGCGCGCATCCTGCCGACGCGCACGGACGGCGTGGTGCGCGAGGCGAGTTCCCTCGTCGGTGGACCGGTGGGGGCGCACGCGGTCATCGGCCGTGGTCGGCATCTGACCCCACTGCGGGTGCTCTTCGCGCTGGCACTGTGCGGACTGGCGCTCGGATGGTTCGGGAAGGCCGGGTGTCTGCAGCAGGCGCCGGCCGATGGCGGTACCGCAGGCTCGAGTGCTGAGATGCGGCTCGACTGGGACGATCAGCGTCAGTTCACCAACCTCTGTTACTCCGACGTCATCAGCCTGTTCGGTGCGGAGCGATTGAACCGAGGCGCACTGCCGTACCGCGACTTCTGGTTTCAGGAGGGCTCCGAGGGGGAGACCATCAAGCGGTACATGGAGTATCCGGTGCTCACCGGGATGTTCATGTATGGCGCCGCCCAGCTGACGCAGGGGTGGATGTGGGCCGAGACCGAGTGGGGCGTGCCCGGCGCAATCGACGTCGTGCTGTTCTTCATCATCGTCGCCCTGGCGTTGACGGCGTTCTGGCTGGTGACCATCTGGGCGACAGCCCTCACCGCACGTACGCGCATGTGGGCGGTATGGCTGGCCGCCTTGTCCCCACTCGTGTTCGTGCACGCCTTCACCAACTTCGACGCCATTGCCACCGCGGCGGTGGCGGTGGCGATGCTGGCGTGGTCGCGGGAACGGTACTGGCTGGCGGGATTGTTCATCGGGCTCGGCGCCGCCGCCAAGCTGTATCCGGCGCTCCTGCTCGTGGTGTTGGGTGCGTTGTGCCTGCGGAGCGGGAAGGTCCGCGAGTTCGCGGTCACGGCCGCGACGGCGATCGGTGCGTGGCTGGTGGTGAACCTGCCGATCTTGATCCCGTACCCGTCGGGGTGGTGGGAGTTCTTCCGATTCAACGGTGATCGATCGGCGGACCCCGACACCATTTACCGGATCGTGGCCGACGCCGCCGGTTTCACATGGAACATCGGGTATCTGAACGCGCTGTCGGTGGGATTGACGGTCGCCGTGATCGCCGCGGTGGCCGCGATCGGGGTCTGGGCGCCGCACCGGCCTCGCGTGGCCCAGCTGGCATTCCTCGCGGTGGCCGGCTTCCTACTGGTGAACAAGGTATGGAGTCCCCAGTACTCGTTGTGGCTGGTTCCGCTTGCGGTGCTTGCCATTCCGCACGCGCGCCTGCTGCTGGGCTGGATGACGGTCGACGCACTCATCTGGGTTCCGCGGATGAGCCTGTTCCTCGATGCCGAGCGACGGTGGCTTCCCGACCAGTGGTTCACCGCGGCTGTCGTCCTCCGCGGGCTGATGGTGTTGGTCCTCTGCGCCGTCGTCCTCTGGCAGATCTGGCATCCGCGCGATGACCTGGTACGCCGCGGGAACGACGGTCGGTGGTATGACGACCCGGCCGGTGGCGTGCTCGACGGCGCTCCCGACCGGATCGGTCGGCGAGCGAGAGCGCGCGGAACGGCGGAGGCTCCGCGGGAACCGGTCCCCGCGGGCGGATAGCGGTCGCAGAAGGACCAGTGGAACCGAATTGGGCTCCGCTGCGTCCAAACGACCATGAAGCACACGACCCTCGCTCTCCCCGACGATCTCATCGAGTGGCTGGCGGCAGGTGACCGCGCCGCCGAACTGCACTCCGACACCGTCGCGGTCGACCGACAGTGGTGGACCGACACGCTCGCCGAGTTCGAACTCCCGGATTCTCTGCACGGCACCATGATCAGCCGATCGAATCTGTTCGCGCTGGGGGCGCGTGCCGTCGACTCGCCCGAGGCGGCGATCGCATTGCTGTGGAATGTCGTCGCATTCTGTCTCGGACGCCGCAACTCCGACGGGAAGAAGCGGATCGCCGCGGTGTCGGCTGACCGGAAACGCCTCGGTGCGCTCCTCCGCGACGCCGCTGAGGCAGGCCGGGAGGACCCCGGTGCGGCGTACGCGCTGCTCCGTCCCGACAAGGGCGGCAACATCATCGACCGCTTGGGTCCGGCCGGTTTCACCTGGTACCTGTACTTCGCCGGCGCCGGGGAGCCGAAGCATCCGAGCCCGGTTCTCGAAACCAAGGTGGCCAGGTCGCTACGGCGGGCCGGGTGGCGAGATCTGCGCGAGACGATGTGGACCGCGGCCGACTATGTGGCCTACTCCAAGATCGTCGACGAGTGGCGCGCGGACGCGGGAATCGACCGCAACGACGTGATCGTGCGCGGCCTGTTCGCCATCTCCCCGCCGAGTGGCTGGGATCATCCGTGGCAGGCCTGGGAGCGCCAGACCTGGGAACGCGAGAACTGGGTGCGCGGTCCGCTGACGACGGACGACCTGCGAACAGTGCATCGGTGGATCTCCACGCTGGCCGCCCTGACCTCCAGATCGGCTGCCGCACACGTGGAGTTCGAGCGCCTGGGGCACAAGATCAACACCGCGCTCGGCGGTGCGGTCGGCGAGATCACCACGGCGTTCGACGGCGACCGGTACCGACACTCGTATCACGGGGAGCCGTACTGACGATTGACGGGCGGCCTCGCTGGGTATTGACGGGTCATGTCTGATACCGCACCACACATCTCGGACGACACCGCGGAAGCGGTCGGCAAGGTGGGGGAGGCGCTCGAGTACATCGAGCGTGCCCGCGGCCACCTCTACTCATTCCATCAACTCATCGGGCGTGGGGACCTGCTACTCGGGGAAGCCGTCGACGAGTTGCGCGAGGCAGGCCACGTAGAGTTCGCCGACGAACTGTCCACCGAGCTGGTCGGACGCAATGTGCTCGAGGGGCGCTGGACGTTCCAGGTTGTCGAGGAATTCGACGACACCTATTGGGGTCCACTACGCGAGTATGTCGACCGGGTGCGCGCCGATCTGACCGACGGTCAGCGACATGTTCACGAGGCACGGATGAAAGAAGATCGGCGCACCGAGGGCCACTCGAAGCACAGCAAGAAACCCTAGCGCCGGCGCCGGGAGCGAAGCGAGCGGGCCGAATGGAACCGGCGCCGGGAGCGAGCGAGCGGGCCGAATGGAACCGGCGCCGGGAGCGAAGCGAGCGGGCCGAATGGAATCGGTCGGTCAGGCGTCGATCCGTCGGAGCAGTCGTTCTCTGGCCGATGGCCAATCGTCGTCGGTCATCGCGTACTGAGCGGTCGTGCGCCAGCCGTCGCCGAAGCGACGGTGCTTGCGGAGCAGACCCTCGAAGCTCGCGCCCAGCTTGGCGATCGCGGCGCGCGATTGAGCGTTGTTCTCGTGGGTGTGCCAGGTGAGCCGCACGGCGCCGCACTCCTCGAACGCATGGCGCATCAGCAGGAACTTGGCGGTGGGGTTCACCACGGTCCCTTGGACACGTTCGCTGTAGAACGTGTAACCGATGCATGCGGAACGGTTGGCCTCGTCGATGTCGTAGTAACTGGTCGACCCGACGACGCCGCCATCGGTGTTGTCGACGACGACGTAGGCGACGCGTGATGTGAGCGCCGACTCGACGAATCGGCGCGCACCGGTCTCGTCGGTCGGCACCCCGGGAACCCATCGAAAACGGTTGGGATCACCGACAACCCCGGCGAGTGCACCGACATCCCGAATGTCGATCGGACGCAGCGTGACCCGATCACCTACCAGCGGGCCGGTCGCCAACCACGAACTCACGAGGTTCCTCTCGACATCACGCCCGGCGGCGGGTGGAGCAGCGCCCCGTCGGCGTCGGACCCGACGGCACCATGCTCGCGTGCGGCGACGCGGGAGGCCAGCGGCTCGCGGAGCGGGGTGCCGGCGAGCGTGACGATCAGGTAGGCCAGCAATGCAGCATGCACCCACACCGAACCGGCGACCCCGGTGATGATCCACCAGGGCAGCGGATCGCCGGCATCCCGGATCGGGAACAGCCGGAAGATAGTCAGGTCGAGTGCGAGGTCGGCGAGCAAGTACGTCAGGATCACCGACCGGCGCACGTTCATGAGGACGAAGAACGGCAGAATCCAGAGTGTGTACTGCGGGGAGTGCACCTTGTGGAACAGCATGAAACCCGCCAGCATCGCACCGCTCACGCCGATCCACGGGAAGGTGCCGGCGCGTTCGAAGTGGCGCCACCCGAGGTACATCGCGACCGCGAACGACGCGAGGATCAGCAGTGGTGACACCACGCTGACCACGGAGTGGTAAGTGTCGGTGGTCCCGGTGACGTATCGCAGGCCCCAGTACCAGATGGAGTTGGTGTCGACGTCGGCCCGACGGCGACCCTGGAAACTCAGAGCCGCCTTCCACCCGTCGAACCCGAGCACCATGAACGGCAACTGGATCGCGACGACCGTCACGACCGCTGCGCCCGCTACCC
The DNA here is from genome assembly GCF_042743165.1 of Gordonia sp. NPDC058843. Lineage (NCBI taxonomy): Bacteria > Bacillati > Actinomycetota > Actinomycetes > Mycobacteriales > Gordoniaceae > Gordonia > Gordonia sp. NPDC058843. The sequence goes on along the minus strand of NZ_JBHYNC010000019.1, from coordinate 64,300 downwards.
GACCGGCGCCCGTCCAATCAAGGTCGGCCCCGCGCTCGCGTCGTCGCTCAACCGCGCGTGCACCGCCGGCTCCTCGCGTGAGAACGTATGCGGCCAGCGGCAATACAAAGATCCCGGGGTAGAGCTTGAGGCAGAAGCCGACCGCGAGCAGAACCGACGCGATCACCGCGGAGCTCCGGAGCGGTAGTCGTCGTCGCCCGGTTCGGGGGTGGGTGGATGCGCCCCAGGCCATCACGGCAACGGCCCCGACGGCGGTCGCGACGACCGGTAGCTCCCAGTTGTGGAAGGAATACAGCACCAGCGGGGGCGTCGCGGCCCAGAGCAGGGCCCACCATCGGACCATCAGGGCGAGCATGACCGTGATCGCGAAACCGAACGGCGCCAACAGGAGTGCGGATTGGGTGAAGAACTCGGTGTCGGTGTCGGCGCCGACCGCACCGAAGAACATGAGCACGCCGGAGAGCACCGGATACTCGACGACGCCGCCGAACAAGGTTCCGTCGGAGGCGATTCCGCCGTGGATGTAGGGGAAGACATGGGTGTCGATGCCGCGTCCGAGCCACAGGTACATCAGGTCCGAATAGCAGGGGATCACCGCGTCGGGATTTCCCGTCGGCCAGTTGTCGCTGCGCCCCGACGCGTCGAAGGGTGCGCCACCACAGAGGAGCTTGGCCCGGAAACTCCAGAACATCGTCACCGCCGTCGCCAGCACCGTGACGAGAACGATCACGGCCGTCTCGCCACGGCCGGACAGCCGTGCGGACCACCGACCCGGGGTTGTCCGCCGCTCCGACATGGGCAACAGCGTAGGGGGTGCGGCGGCGAGCCGCCGAGGCGACCCGTGACCACGGATTTCTCTGAGAACGGGCAGGTCATGTATCTTGGACCGGTTGCCGACGCAGGCGACCCTCCTGCCACGGACAGTCCGTGGCCGACCTAGCCCATAGGAGGTGATGTGGTCTTATGCGTCACTACGAATTGATGGTCATCCTCGATCCGAATCTGGACGAGCGCACCGTCGCACCCTCACTCGATACTTTCCTCAATGTTGTCCGCAAGGATGGCGGTTCGGTGGACGGTGTCGACATCTGGGGCAAGCGCCGTCTTGCCTACGAGATCCTCAAGCACAACGAGGGCATCTACGCCGTCATCGATCTCAATGCCGAGCCCGCAACGGTCACCGAGCTCGATCGTCAGCTGAAGCTGAACGAGTCGGTTCTGCGCACCAAGGTCCTGCGGAAGTAATCCACAGGCTTTTGTGATCGTCTGAAGACGTCGGTACCGGGTTCTAGGGTTGGACCTGAGAATCCCGGTGCATGTCGATCAGCGAGTGCCCACCAAACGACCCAAGGGGAACACACATGGCAGGCGACACGGTCATCACCGTCATCGGCAACCTCACAGCTGACCCGGAACTGCGGTTCACGCCGTCGGGGGCAGCGGTTGCCAATTTCACGGTGGCTTCCACCCCGCGGACTTTCGACCGCCAGACCAATGAGTGGAAGGACGGCGAAGCGCTGTTCCTCCGCTGCAACATCTGGCGCGATGCCGCGGAGAACGTGACCGAAAGCCTGACCAAGGGTTCCCGGGTGATCGTGCAGGGACGGCTCAAGCAGCGGTCCTACGAAACCAAAGAGGGCGAACGACGCACGGTCGTAGAACTCGAGGTCGACGAGATCGGCCCCTCGCTGCGGTATGCCACCGCCAAGGTCAACCGCGCCTCGCGCGGCGGCGGTGGTGGCGGCGGCGGATTCGGGTCCGGTGGCGGCGGCGGTAGCCGCGGCGGCGGGAACTCGAACCAGCAGGTCGCCGACGATCCCTGGGGCAGCGCGCCTGCCAGCAACAGCGGGGGATCGTTCGGTGGCGGGGACGACGAACCACCTTTCTGATATCGCTCGGGGCACGATGATCCGCCCCGAACAGCCCGGGAACGGCAGTGACCGTCCCCGAATGCATTGACTGGAGCAATACACACATGGCAAAGGCAAAGCCAAGCCGGAAGCCTCGCGTCGAGAAGGTCACCAAGACCAAGGCGTGCAGCTTCTGCAAGGACAAGAAGGCCGTCATCGACTACAAGGACACCGCGCTGCTGCGTCGTTTCCTGTCCGACCGGGGCAAGATCCGGTCGCGTCGCGTGACCGGGAACTGCGTGCAGCATCAGCGCGACGTCGCTGTGGCAGTGAAGAACTCGCGTGAGGTGGCCCTGCTGCCCTTCACCTCGACCAGCCGATAAGCGGAAAGGATCAGTTGACATGAAGCTCATCCTCACCGCAGCCGTGGAGAACCTCGGCGAAGCCGGCGACATCGTCGTGGTCAAGGACGGCTACGGCCGCAACTACCTGCTGCCCCGCGGCCTGGCCATCAAGGCCACCCGTGGAGCCGAGAAGCAGGTCGAGGGCATCCGGCGTTCGCAGGAAGCCCGCGAGGTCCGCGGTCTCGAGCACGCCAACGAGCTGAAGCAGGCCCTCGAAGGCCTCGCCGACGTCTCGCTGGACGTCAAGACCCACGACTCGGGCAAGCTCTTCGGTTCGGTCACCGCGGCAGACGTCGCCGGTGCCATCAAGACCGCCGGCGGCCCGACCGTCGACAAGCGCAACGTCGAGCTGCCCAAGGGGCACATCAAGGCAACCGGTAGCTACCCGGTCGTCGTCAACCTGCACCCGCAGGTCTCGGCGACCGTACAGCTCGCCGTCGTCGCCGCGAGCTGACCTCAGCGTTCTTACACAAGGCCGGGTGGAGATCCTCCACCCGGCCTTTGTCGTGCCTGCCAGCTACCTGACCAATGCTCCCTCGTCCGAACCAGCGACCAAACCACTGTTCCTTCGTCCGAACGAGCGACCTGACCACTGTTCCCTAATCCGAAAGAACCGCATAACCCCTGCTCCCTGAGGTGCGAGGAGCGCAAGCGACGAGCCTCGAAGGGCCTGGTGAGACACGTTGCGAGACCCTTCGTGGCTCGCTTCGCTCGCACCTCAGGGAGCATGGATTTCGGACACTCACGAGTGTTCTTTCGTGGTCCACGGCGGCCGCCAGGCCGCAGATACCGAGGTGCGAGGAGCGATAGCGACGAGCCACGAAGGGTCATGGCGAGACACACGACTCGCGAAGACTCTTCGTGACGCTCGCAAGCTCGCTCCTCAGGGAGCAGGGGGGTGGCTCGCAATAACCCGCTCCTCACAGAGCGGGGTGCGAAGGAGCGCGTCGAGGTCGACGGGACCCGCTGGAGCCGAAGCCCCTACTTCGGCGCCGGCGGATTCGCGGGCAGCTGGTTCCAGTACTGGAGTCGCGGCGGTAGGTACCGCGGGGCCGGGTTGGCGCTGTGGTCGACCGCGTTGTTGCCCGGTCCCAGGGTGTCCCAGGACGGGAAGAAGAACTTGTGCCAGGCGGGCGTGAAGATCAGCGCACGGTTTCCGGTCCGGCAGGCGACCGTGTCGCGGCGGGGGACGGTGCACGTGACGCCTTCGATGGTGACCCGCTTGCCGACGCCGAGAACCGGTGGCCGGAAGCCGCTCTTCGGGCCGAATCGGTATGTCTGATCGGTGCGTGCCCACCACGGGCCCTGCTGATCGTCGGAGATGACGGCGCCCGCCGCGTTCGGTGGAGCCGTCGCGGGACGGCCTGCACAGCCGGCGTAGCGGTAGCCGGGACCGATCTGGCACACCCACCGACCGGTGGTGAAGAACGATCGTCCGTTGTCGACATAGGCCAGCGAACGGAAGGTCGTCGGGTTCACCGGCTGATAGCGCGACAGATCGAACTCGACGGGCATCGATGGGCCTGGTGCGGCGATGGCCGACGGGGCCGTCGCCAGCCCGGTGGCAGCGGTCAGTGCCGCGAGCACGGTGACCACGCGACGGACGACGACGGACCTCAACCCCAACCTCGACACGATCGACATTGCATCACACCGGGCAGGGTATCGTCGTCGATCGCGGGTAAGTCGCGCGACTGATGACGGCGGTGACCGCGTCTGGCCAGGTGTAACGCACACCACACCGGATGTTCACCCGAATATTCACCACGCGGGGTTGAACCGGCCACCGCAACACGCCCGCAATGCGACGCGCCGAAGAAATCCGAACGATTTCCAATTCCTTGATTGTGGAAATTACCTACCACCCTGACCTGCGAAAACAGCGTTGTTCACACCCAAATTCCTCAGGTTGTCCACAAAGGGTGCACAACGCCTCCCCCGGCCACTCACACACGCTCCACAAGTGTTCCCCAGAGTTGTCAACAGGCCGGTTTGAGTAGCTGTCGCAGAGGTCTTAATGTCACGCCTCAGCGTCTCCGTCCGTCTCGGCGCACCTGGCAGATCGATGTCGGTGCCACCCGATAGGAAGGGACTGACCGAAACACGACGTCGACACCGGGGACTCGCGACGTGGCCTACCGGGGCCGACACCAGACTCAAGGTCGTACTCATTCGAAGCCGGGTGGGATCGAGCGTTGCGAGAGGTTTGACACGCGTGGCTGTTGTGGATGACCGCGGGCGCGGCCCTGCCGCCGGAGCCCGAGGACGCGGCGAGGACGAGATCCCCGCCGAGGACTTCGGCCGGCAGCCCCCGCAGGACCTGGCCGCCGAGCAGTCCGTGCTCGGTGGCATGTTGCTGTCCAAGGATGCGGTCGCCGACGTCGTCGAGAAGATCCGTACCGCCGACTTCTATCGTCCGGCGCATCAAGCCGTCTTCGAGGCGATCCTCACGCTGTACAGCAAGGGCGAGCCGGCGGATGCGGTCACCGTGTCGGCCGAACTAGAGCGCGCGGGTGAGCTCAAGCGCATCGGTGGCGCGCCCTACCTGCACACGCTGATCTCCACGGTGCCCACCGCGGCCAACGCCGGCTACTACGCCGAGATCGTCGCCGAGAAGGCGATCCTGCGTCGGCTCGTCGAAGCCGGCACCCGCATCGTCCAGTACGGCTACGCCGGTGCCGACGGGCAGGACGTCGCCGAGGTGGTCGACCGTGCCCAGGCCGAGGTGTACGAGGTCACCGAGAAGCGCACTGCCGAGGACTACGTCCCCCTCGAGGACCTCCTGCAGCCGACGATGGACGAGATCGACTCCATCGCGTCACGGGGCGGCATCTCGCTGGGCGTCCCGACGGGCTTCGCCGACTTCGACAAGCTCACCAACGGGTTGCACCCCGGGCAGATGATCATCGTCGCGGCCCGTCCGGGTGTCGGCAAGGCGCTGGCCCTCGACACCCCGCTGCCGACGCCCTCCGGTTGGACCACGATGGGCAAGGTGGGTGTCGGTGACCACCTCCTCGACGCGCACGGCCGCCCCACCCGGGTCGTCGCCGCCACCGAGGTGATGACCGAACGTCCTTGCTACGAAATCGAATTCAACGACGGCGCGATGATCGTCGCCGACGAGCAGCATCAGTGGGCGGCCGAGATCGACGGCAAACGCCGGGTGGTCACCACCGCCGGCCTGCGCGCGCACGTCGGCTGCGCGGTCGTGCGCAACACCGCGCCGCTCGAGTTGCCGCGCAAACGATTCGCCTACGGCCCCTACACGGTGGCGGCGCTGGCCGGGATGGCCTTCGACGATCCCGAGATCAGCATGCGGATCGACGCGGAGGGCCCGGTCGACGTCATGACGCTGATGGCCGACCTCGGCGGCCGCATCCCGTACGAGTACCTTCGTGGTTCGATCGCGCAGCGTCGTGCCCTGCTCGCCGGGTTGCTCGACGCTCGTGCCTCGGTCGACGACGACGGCTGGATCACCGTCCCGGCCGCCACTCGGCACATGACGGCCGTGGTCGCCGACCTCGTGGCCGGACTCGGCTTCAACTACAAGCGCTCGGCCACGGGTTGGTTGCGCGTCGACGCCGACGACGATGTGTTCACCGTGCACCACAAGGCGATTCGCCACAAGGAGCTGCGCCGGCGGGCCGGTGTCCGCCGTGTCGTCGCCGTCCGTCCCGTTGATCCGGTGCCGGTGCGTTGCGTCCAGGTCGACAATGCCGACCACCTGTATCTCGCGGGCGAGGCGATGGTCCCGACCCACAACTCGACTCTCGCGATGGACTTCCTGCGCTCCGCGGCGATCGGGCACGGTCTCACCGCCGCCATGTTCTCGCTGGAGATGAGCAAGACCGAGATCGTCATGCGTCTGCTGTCGGCGGAGGCGAAGATCAAGCTGGCCGACATGCGCGCCGGCACCATGAGCGACGACGACTGGACACGTCTCGCGCGCCGTATGGGTGAGATCTCGGAGGCCCCCTTCTTCATCGACGATTCGCCCAACCTCACCATGATGGAGATCCGCGCCAAGGCGCGTCGGCTCAAGCAGCGTCACGACCTCAAAGTCGTTGCGGTGGACTACATGCAGCTGATGACGTCGGGCAAGAAGGTCGAGTCGCGCCAGCAGGAGGTCTCGGAGTTCTCCCGTCAGCTGAAGCTGTTGGCCAAGGAACTCGAGGTCCCCGTGATCGCGATCAGCCAGCTCAACCGTGGTCCCGAGCAACGGACCGACAAGAAGCCCCAGGTGTCGGACCTGCGTGAGTCGGGATCACTGGAGCAGGATGCCGACATGGTCATCCTGCTGCACCGTCCCGACTCGATCGAGCGCGACGACCCGCGTGCGGGCGAGGCCGACATCATCGTCGGCAAGCACCGTAACGGGCCCACTGCAACCATTACCGTTGCGCACCAGCTACATCTGTCGCGGTTCGTGGACATGGCGCGGGGGTAGTTCGTCCGCTGTCGAGATGCGGCGAAGATCAACAGAACTGCCCGGCTTGTTCAACAAGCTTGGTCAGCGCGGCGGGCCTACGCTGATCAGCGCTCACACGGACGCAGTACGGCGACGGGCGGTCACCGTATCGTGGGTCCGGCCGCTGTCGGGAAACTCGGCGTGATGCCTCGCGCCAACCGTGGCTGATCAGGGGCGCTCATCGACGCCGGACAGTACATAACCTCCCGGGGAGAGCGATCAGCGATGCCAACCAACGACAATGTAGGACAGCCACAATCGTCTGCGCCGCCCTACCGGGCGGTGTTTCGTCCTGGGGACCTGCACCGCTACACCGCCGAAGCAGTGCGGCTGCGAATGCGTACCCGGAGGGTTGTGGTGGCGGTGGCCGCCATCACGGCGCTGATCATCGTGGCGGCGGTGGCGTTGGAGTCGTGGTGGTTGGTGGCGCTCGTGCCCGCAGATATCGTCGTGGTGACGGCACTGAGCTACTGGTCGATTCGGCGAACCCACGTGCATGTAGTCAGCCCCGGCCAGCACATGGCCACCGGCAGTGACGATTACGGGCTGATCATCGAATCCGACCTGAACCGCGTCGTCATCCCCTGGCACCGAGTCATCGCGGTGCGAGTGCGTCGCGGGATCGCCGTGCTCACCATCGCCAGCCCGAAAGCCCAGATCCTGCTGCCGGCCGAACTGCTACCCGACGAGCTACACGCCCGCATACCTGCCCATGCCCGCGACCCGCGATGAGGCTGATGTCACGCACACAGATTGGCGAGGGCAGGCGACGGGCCCGGGATTTGTCACACAGTTGCGGGGCGTGTCTCGCCAATCTCGGCTCCATCTCGACATCCGCCGGCAGCGTTGACGGGCGCAGTGTGTGACTTGTGGGGCACTCGCGACTGTGCGCGCCGTGCCGGGACAATGGTTAGGTGATCGAAAGAGTTGCTCCGGTACGGCCGGGCGGTGAGGCGTGCCGATGACCGCTCCGTTCGGCTCGCGGCAGGCGGTGGCGATCTGGGTCGTGGGCGTCGCGGTCTACTTCGTTGCGGTGCTGCACCGCTCGTCGTTGGCCGTCGCCGGTCTGCTGGCGGCCGAACGGTTCGAGATCAGCGCGTCGCAGCTGTCCACATTCGTCGTGCTGCAGCTGCTCGTGTACGCGCTGATGCAGGTGCCGGTCGGACTTCTCGTCGACCGGTTCGGTCCGCGTCGGGTTCTTCTGACCGGCACGCTGATCCTCACGCTGGCGCAGCTCGGTTTCGCCTTCGCGGACAACTACGCGTGGGCTGTGTCGTCTCGGTTCTTCGTCGGGGTCGGCGACGCCATGACCTTCGTCTGTGTCCTGCGACTGGTGACGAGTTGGTTCCCGGCGCAACGTGTTCCGTTGCTGACCCAGCTCACCGGGGTGCTCGGGCAGCTCGGCGCGGTCGCCGCCGCGATACCGATGACCTGGGCGCTGTCGGCCTGGGGGTGGAGTCGGGCGTACATGGCAACCGCCGGGATCGGCGTAGTCCTGATCGTGACCATCCTGCTCGTCGTGCGAGATTCCGCGGTCGTCCGGTCGGTGTCGGGTCCGATGCTCGGGGTCGCCGGCATCCGGCGCAGCCTCGGCGAGTCCTGGGAGCATCCCGGCACCCGCCTCGGGTTCTGGACGCATTTCACGACGCATTTCAGCGCGACCGTCCTGGGGCTGCTGTGGGGCTATCCGTTCTTCGTGGAGGGACAGGGAATGAGCTCCGGTGCGGCGGGCCTGCTCCTCACGATCATGGTCTTCGCCATCATCGGTTTCGGGCCGACGTTCGCGTGGCTGATCACCCGGTGGCCGTGGCACAGGTCGACGGTGGTGCTGCTGGTGATCGGGAGCATCGCCGTCGCCTGGACGGTGGTGCTGGCCTGGCCCGGGGGCGCACCCTTCTGGCTCCTCGTCGTCCTGGTGGTGATCTGTGGGATGGGTGGTCCGGCGTCGATGATCGGTTTCGATCTCGGCCGCACATCCAATCCGGCCTCCCGGGCCGGCACCGCCACCGGGATCATCAATCAGGCGGGGTTCATCGCGAGCCTGATCCTCGCCGGGCTGATCGGTCTCATACTCGACTGGCGAACCCCGGACGGTGTCGAGGGGTATCCCGCAGAGGCCTTCACCTGGGCGATGTCGGCACAGTTCCTGCTCTGGGGAATCGGGGGGATCCAGATCGTCCGCTATCGCCGCAAGGGACGTGCACGTCTGTTGCGTGACGATCCCGAGCGATGGTCGCATCAGTCCGGCCGCTCGATGCGCGGTGGAGGCGACGGTCCGCGCGGCGCTGCCTGAGGCCGAACCTCACTGTGCGGTGCTGTTCGTCGTTCCGACCGCTGCGACGATCGCGACGGTGACGAGTAACGCAGCGGTGACGAGGAACCCGATCGTGGTCCCCAGGCGACCCGGGTGCGCCGTGAGAAGGCCCGCGAACACCGCGACGCCCAGAATCGCGCCCAGCTGACGACTCGTCGTGATGACCCCGGACGCCTGACCTCGCTGTGCGGCCGGCACCGCGGCGACGGTCGCGGTGGTCAGCGGACTGAGCAGCGCACCGATCCCGACGCCGACGGGGGCGAGTCCGATGGCAACGAGCGCCACCGAGGACACCCCGAAACCGAGTGCCACCGTGAGCATTCCGGAAGCCAGGCACAGACTCCCGGCGACGACGACGCGCCGCAGGCCGTAGCGCTCGTAGCGCGCGCCGACAACGCGGGTGGCGACCAGGAGCGGAACCACGAGCGGCAACAGGGCCAGCCCGGACTCGACGGGTTCCAGGTGCATGGCCTCCTGCAGTGCGACCGCACCGTAGACCGTCGCGGCGGTCATGGCGAAACCGATCGCGGCGAGAGCCGCGGTGTGGACTGCGAAGTCCCGGTCCCGGAGCAGGCCGATGTCGAGAGCGGGGACGGCTGCGCGTCGTGTCGCCGCCGGGAACGCCACCAGTGCCACGCCACCCACGGCGAACAGGACGATCACTGCCGGTGATCCCCACCCCCACGAGGGTCCCTGCAGCATCGCGGCGACGACCGCGCCGAGCCCCGTCACCAGCAACGTCAGCCCGGGCAGATCCCACGGTTGCGAGATGCGCGTGCCGGACGGCGGGTGTGCCAGGTAACTGAGGACCACGGCGGCGATACCGACCGGGACGTTGACGAGGAAGCCCACCTGCCAGGTCAGGAGCTGGGCGCACACCCCGCCCACAGCTGGCCCGATGAGTGCGAAACCCTGACCGGCACCGGTGTACACCGCCATCGCGGACGCCCGGCGCGTCTCGTCGACGGCCTGGATCAGCAACGCGAGGGTCGCGGGCATGAGCACGGCACCGGCGATGCCGGCCAGCGCGCGACCGGCCACGACCGCTTCGAAGGACGGCACCACGGCGATCAGCGACGACGCCGCGGCGAAGCCGATCATCCCGATGCGGAACATCGCCGCCGCGCCGCGGGCGTCGGCGAGTCGGCCGCCCACCGGAGCGAACACCGCGAGCATCAGCAGATAGACCGACACCAGCCACGATGCCTGGCTCACGCTGAGGTCCAGGTCGCGCATCATGGTGGGCAGCATGACGCCGAGGATGCTGGAGTCGAGGACCAGCAGGACCATCGTCGAGGTGGTCGCGGTCAGCAGTAGCGCCTCCCGCCTACGGACCGTTCGATCGGCCCGGGCCTCGCCAGAAGTCGGCGGAACGTCGGATTCGGTCACCGCGCGGTTCCGGTCAAGACGGTGTGGATGTAACGCAAACCTCTGTCATCGAACGGATGCCTGTCACGACCGACGCGCAGCAGAGTCAGCTCACCGCCGAAGTCCGGCATCGCCCGTCCTGTCCCGAGATCGGTTCCACCAGAACCACCGTCAGCGAGGGTCGACGTGCAGCTGTGACGTGATCGCTGTCGGTCGGCTGATCGTCTGTGCCACCGGTGATCCCGCTATCGAGCGGTTCCACAGGTCGGTCAGCGTCGACGCGTCTGCGTCGCCGGAGATGCGTCCCGACACCTGCAGCGCGCCGAAGCCCGGATTGCCGTCGGTCGCCAGTCCTGCCCAACGCAAAATGTTCTCGAACGTCCCGTTCACTCGCACCTCGAGGCTGTCGATGCGGATCCCCTGCGTCGTCGCATGCAGCACGACGCCGTCGGTGATACATGCGGCGACGGCCGAGAGCACGTATTCGTGCGGCGTCGGCGCCGAGTCCTGGGCGGTGAGATCGGCTGGTTCGTCGAATTCGATCGCGTGACCGCGCGCCGTCGCGTCGACGCGGAAACCGCCTCGCCAGATTGCATCGACCTGCCAGGGGCCGCTGAAGCCCGTCACCCGCTCCCGGTCCCCCAACCGAGCGGAGAGTTCACGACGATGTGCCGCGCTGATACCGTTCAGCGAATCGTCGTCTGAGTCCTGTACTCCGGTCACGGGACCAGCGTAATGGTCGACGGTGCTGCGGCCCACCGTCGCTCGGAGTGCTCTCCGGCGGCTACGGGCGAGAGTCATCGTCGACCCGGATCTCGGGGAAATGGCGGACTGGATGGAACTGGGGTCGGGCCCCGCACGGTCGGAGCAGACCGGTTGCGGCATAGCCGAACTGGATCACATACTCGGTCCGCTGGTGCCGGGGGAGAACGTCGTCTGGGGAATCGCCCCCGGATGTCGAGACGCCCTCGTCTGTCAGGTGACGTCAGGCGCCGGCGCCCGGGTACGCTCCGGGGATCTCGACCAACTGCCCCCGGGCGAATCCGCCGAGACCGCGGGCGTGTGGGTCGTGGACCTCACGCAGGTCGCGGCCGCAGATCTCGTTCGATCGTCCGCCGGGATCGGCGAGGCGGTGCGCGACGTGTTCGGTTCGGAATCGATCTGTCACTGGTTGCTCGACCGCGATCAGCTCGACAGCGCCGACTGGCTCTGGACGGTCCAGTGTGTGATGTCGGTGGACGCCGACGAAGTGGTCGTCCACCGCGCGGACGGGCGGCGAGCGGCGGACTCGGTGGTCCAGATCGGACCAACCGAGGGCATCGGCGCGAGCCGGCGTGCCTCGATCAGAGCCGGCCACCTGGGCCGGGGTATCCGTGCCGCCCGTGCCGAACTCGGTTGGAGTCAGGCGGAGTTGGGACGACGCGTCGGGGTGAGCGCGAGCGCGATCTCGCAGATGGAGCGGGGCCGACTCGGCTTGTCGCTGGAGACCGCGATCGAGGTCGCCGACCGGCTGGGCGTCGCCTTCGACGAGTTGCTCCGCGGACCCGGTACCAACCACATCGTCGTCGAAGAACGACCCGGGATCACCGGCGACCGATCACCTTCGGGTCGGGAATCGTCAGCGGATGCGCTGCCTCGCCTGCCGCTGCGGAGCAACATCGTGGTCCCGGGTGGCACGCTCATCCCGCCGGTGTCGGCGTCCGGGCGACTGACGCTTCTGGTGGGCAGCGGTGTGCTGCGTGTTGAGCGGTCACCGCAGCGGACGCTGGTCCGTGCCGGTGACATCGTCGCGATCGACCGGGCCATCGGGTGTGCGGTGACGAACGTGGGCGCTGCGCCCGCCGTGGTGTTCACCTCGGCCTGAGTGGGGATCGTTAGCACTTGTAACGGCTTCGGCTCGACTTACGAGAAGTGATGATTAATAGTCCCGGGGAAACAGCCGCCAACTTGTAAGTATCGCCTTTGCGCTCCGATACTGGCCGCAGCGATGTGCGGGTGCCGCCATGTGGCACCGCTGCCTCGAGCTTCGACCATGTTCGTGAGAGAAGGTTCCTCCGTGTCCAGACCGCCCATCTACAACGCGTTCCTCCATCTGACCCCGAACCACCACAGTCATGGGTTCTGGCGCACTCCTGAGGGTCGCGTGCAATACGGATACAAGGATCTCGATCCCTACATCGACGTGGTCCGCACCCTGGAGCGCGGCCGCATCGACACACTGTTCATCGCCGACGTCGTCGGCGTGTACGACCTGGACTTCGGCGACGGCTCGACGACCATCCGGGCCGGCTCCCAGTTCCCCGAGAATGATCCGATCACCATCGTCTCCGCGCTCGGCCATGTCACCAGCGATCTCGGAATCGCGGTGACCAGCAACATCATTCAGGACCACCCGTTCTCGTTCGCGCGCCGGTTGTCGTCGCTGGACCACTTCACGAACGGCCGCGTGGCCTGGAACATCGTCACGTCGTACCTGAGCAACGGTTTCCGCAACTACGGCTACGACACCATCGTCGGCCACGACGAGCGCTACGCCTGGGCGCAGGAGTACGTAGACGTCACCTACAAGCTGTGGGAGCACTCCTGGGAGGACGGCGCGGTCCTCCACGACGTCGAGACCGGGCGCTTCTTCGACCCTGACCGCATCCACACCATCGATCACGAGGGCCGCTGGTACAAGGTGCAGGGGCCTCATCTCGTCGAACCCTCACCGCAGCGGACCCCGGTGTTGTTCCAAGCCGGGAACTCGCCCGCCGGAAGAGATTTCGCCGCGAGAAATGCCGAGGTGACCTTCCTGCCGTCGATGAGTCCGGCCACCGCGCTCGACGATATCGCCATCCTCGACGACCACCTCCGTTCGGTGGGGCGGACGCCGGAAGCGCTGAAGAAGATCGTGGCGCTGTCCACCGTCATCGGCTCGACCGAGGAGGAGGCACGCCGCAAGCAGGAGTACTTCCGGGAGAACATCGATTTCGAGGCGCTGCAGGCATTCTGGAGCGGCGGCAGTGGGATCGACCTGTCCGCGGTCGATCCCGACACCCCGCTCGCCGAGTTGGCCCGCCGTGTTCAGCTCGGCGATCACGTGCAGTCGATCTTCCGTGCCGCTGCCGACGCGACTGACGACGCCTCGACCGTGTCGTGGCGTGACTACCTGCTCACCAACGGCCTTCTCCCGGGCAAGTTCGCCGGCACTCCGGAGCAGATCGCCGATCACGTCGCGGAGTGGGTCGCCGTGGGCGCCGACGGGTTCAACGTCGTACCCATCACCACCCTCGGCTGGTGGGACGAGTGGGTCGACCACGTGGTTCCGGTCCTGCAGGAGCGCGGATTGGCACAGCGCGAGTACGCGCCGGGAACCCTGCGCGACAAGATCTTCGGCAACGGAGACCGGATCGACGCCGGGCATCGCGTACATCAGGTCGGTCTCGCGTCGGCGGGGGTGTGAGACAGGTGATCACCGAGGACACCACCACCGCACGCGGTCCGGTGGCCGGGCGCTTCGACGCGATCCTGACACGGGTCGCCGTCGGAGCAGCCGAACGCGACGCGGAACGCCGTGTCCCGCACGATCTCGTTCGCGAGCTGACCCAAGCCGGTTTCGGCGCGCTGCGCGTGCCTCCCGAGTTCGGTGGTGACGGGATCGGCGTGGGCGAGCTAGCCGAACTCGTCGTCGACCTGGCGACCGCGGACCCGAACTTCGTGCAACTACTTCGTGCGCATTTCCTCTACACCGAGTCGCTGATCCATGCCCCCGCGTCGGAGTCCCGGTCGGACTGGCTGCGGCGCATCGGTAACGGCGAGCTGTTCGGTGGTGCGTACACCGAGAAGACGGCCTCCAACCAGACCCACTTCGCCACGACCATCGAGATCGACGGTCGCGGGCGGCGTGTGGTCAACGGTGAGAAGTACTACAGCACCGGTTCGCTGTACGCCGACTGGATCATCACCACGGGTGAGGGGCCGGAGGGAATCGAGACGGTGGTGCTTCCGGCCGCGGCCGACGGTCTCGAACTCGTCGACGACTGGGACGGCTTCGGTCAGCGGCTGACCGCCAGCGGTACCACGCGGTTCCGCGACGTCGACATCACCGACTCCCCGACGCTGCCCGCCGACGTCGTGCCGGGCAGTTATGGGACTTCACTGGCACAGTTCTGGCACATCGCCGCACTGGACGGCATCGCCCGGGCCCTGCATCGCGATGTCGTCGAGTACGTGCGAGGCCGCAAGCGGTACTTCAGCCAGGGCAGTGGGGCGTTGCCGCGCGACGACGCGGTCGTCCAATCCGTGGTCGGGGAAGTCAGTTCGGCCCGCTACGTCGCGGACACCATCACCCGTCAGATCGCCGCCGTGCTGGCCGACCTCGATGCCGCGATCGTCGCGGGTAACGCCACCGACGAGGACTACGACGCGGTCGAGATCGAGGTCTACCGCGCGCAGGTCAGTGTCGTCGACACGGTCCTGACCGCCGCGAACCGGGTCTTCGACGTCGGCGGCGCATCGGCACTCGGCCGGTCTCACGGGTGGGATCGCCACTGGCGCAACGCCCGGACACTGGCGAGTCACAACCCCACGCCGAACCGTCTCGTGAGCATCGGCGACCACGACCTGAACGGCACCTCGCCCTACCGGACCTGGCTGAGCGGCATCGACCTGCGAGGCCGAGGATGAACCTGCTGACCTACGCCTCGCTCGGGCTCTCGACCGGCGGTGCCTACGCCCTGGTGGCACTCGGGCTGGTCGCCGCCTACCGCGGAACCGGAGTCATCAACTTCGCTCAGGGTGCGCTCGGCATGTTCGGGGCCTACATCTTCTGGAAGTCCTACCAGGACGCCGGGATTCCGTTGGGATTCGCCATCGTGCTCGGTCTGGTGGTGAGTGCGGGCATCGCGATCGCCTTCTTCGCCCTCATCGGCCGACGCCTGGCTCATGCGCCGGCCATCACGAAGATCCTCATCACCATCGGGTTGATGCTCGTCCTGGAGGCGATCGTCCGGATCATCTGGACCAACCACCAGGAGACCGTCGAGCCGTTCCTCGTCGGCGGCGGTTTCGAGCTGGCGGGCGTCCGGATCCAGTCGATCAGTCTCCTGCTGGCGGCGGTGGCTGTGCTGGCGACCATCGGCCTGCATCTGCTCTTCACGAGAACCCCGTTCGGGCACATCACGACTGCGCTTCGGGACACCGACCTCGGTGCCCAGTCGATCGGTCTCAATCCCCGGCTGTGGGGGTCGGTGGCGTGGGGTCTGGCCGGTGTCCTCGCCGCGACCAGCGCCATCCTGGTGCTGCCGATCACCCAGCTGTCCCCGACATCGCTGACCACGCTGCTCGTGCCCGCCCTGGGAGCTGCTCTGGCCGCGCGCTTCACGAGCTTCCCGGTCGCGCTGGCGGTCGGGGTCGGCGCCGGGATCCTGGAGGGACTGGTGACCGGCCTCGTCAACGCACAGGTCGCGCGGGCCATCCCGTTCGTGGTCACCCTGGCCGTGCTGTTGCTGATCGCGCGGACCGACATGGCGCGGGGGACCCGTGAGGTCAAGGCGGTGTTCCATGTCGGCAGCGGACGCATTCGCTGGCCCTGGCTCGGAATCGGTGCGGTCCTGGTCCTGGTGACGATCTTCACCGCCGCCGGAACCGTGGTCGACGCGCTCAGCCTCACCGCGATCTTCGGCCTCGTCGCACTCGGCATCGTCGTATCCACCGGTTACACCGGCCAGGTCAATGCGCTGCCGCTCGGTGTCGCGGGAGTGACGATGATCGTCTTCGGCGCGGTCAGTCACTCTGGTGCGTCGCTGTATCTCTCGGCCCTCGCGGCACTTGCCACGGCGATCGTGGTCGCGCTTGCACTGAGCGTGCTGTTCGTCAATGCCAAGGTCTACGAGGTCACGATCGGTTCACTCGCGGTGGCCTCGATCCTGCAGACGGTCGTCTTCTCCGTCGACTGGTTCTTCAACGGGCGAACGGGTTGGACCATCGGTGACACGACGCTGTTCGGCATCGAGATCAGCAACATCACCGATCCCCATGCGTTCGCGGTCGTCGCCTGGATCGTCTTGCTGGTCGCGCTGGTCCTCGTCGCCAACCTCCGTTCGTCGGCCACCGGCCGCTACGTGTTGTCGGTGCGACAGGATGAGCGGCTCCCGGCCGCGCTGGGCATCGTCTCGGCCAGGTCCAAGCTGATCGGCCTGGTCGTGTCCTCGACGCTGTGGGGACTCGCCGGGGTGCTGTTCGCCATCCAGCGCGGCTTCATCTCCAAGGGCGACATCCGGCTGGAAGGTTTCGGCTACTCGGAATCCCTGGCGCTCATCGCCTTCGTTATCCTTGCCGGGGCAGGCCATCTGACCGGCGCGGTACTGGCTGGAGCATTCGCCCCGGGTGGGTTGCTGTCGAATCTGCTGTCGTTCACCCCGGACATCAACGACTGGCTGTCGCTGTTCTTCGCGGCCAACATGATCTGGATACTCACCACCGAGCCCGACGGGGTGGTCGGACAGTACCTCCGCATCCGGGACCGTCTGCGACGCAACCGTGCTCGGGCCGATGTGCCCGAATCGACCACCGCCGACGGCGGTCCGGACCGAGAGAACAGGACAGTCGATGCCACAGCTTGAAGTTCGGGATCTGTCGGTCGAGATCGGCGGGCATCGCATCCTCTCCGACGTGTCGCTGACCGTCCCGCCGCGAACGGTTGTGGGACTGCTCGGCGCCAACGGAGCGGGAAAGAGCACCACGATCGATGCGATCTCCGGCTACCAGAAGACAGTCGCCGGCTCGATCTCCGTCGACGGCCGTACCGTCGACCGCTTCGGGGCGGCTCGCCGGGCACGGGCCGGGATCACCCGCACGTTCCAGGACTACCTCCTGTTCGAGGATCTGACCGTCGAGGAGAACCTGTTGTGCGCGGCGGAGATCGGCGTGCGGAAGATCCTGGTTCGCGACCTGTTCCGGTTCGGCCGGCCGTCGGCCGCCGCGCTGGACACGGTCGAACGCGTCATCGCGGCACACGGATTGACGAAACATCGGACGACTCGCGTCGAGCAGTTGTCCCTCGGCTGGCACGCCCGTGTCAACCTGGCCCGGGCGGCGGCTCAGAGCCCGCGAGTTCTCCTCCTCGACGAGCCGGCCGCCGCGCTGAGTCTCGACGCCCGTCACGCCGTGGTCGAGACGATCGCGACGCTACGCGATCAGGACGGCCTGCCGATCCTGCTCGTCGAGCACAACCTGGACGTGGTCAGCGCCGTCTGCGATCTCGTCTACATCCTGGAGGACGGCAAGGTGGTGGCCTCCGGTCCGACGGCCGATGTGCTGGACAGCGACGAGGTCCGCACCATCTACTTCGGCGAGCAACCCGACGACGTGGAACTCGAGACCGCGGGGGTCACGGTATGACCGCCACGGCCGACGCGTCGACGTCGGTCCGAGCCGGTGGGTTGAGCGTGTCGAGGCTGACCGTGGACTACGGCAACGGCTCGGGGTTGTGGGACTTCGATCTACGCGTACGCCCCGGTGAGGTCACTTGCGTGATCGGGCGCAACGGAGCTGGGAAATCGAGTGCACTGCTGGGTATCTCCGGGTTCGTGACGCCCAACGGGGGCACCGTCGAGGTCGATGGCACGCAGCTGTCGGGCGCGCCGTACCGGCGTTGCCGTGAACACGTGTCGCTGGTGGTGAAGGGCCGATCGTTGTTCGGGAGTCTCACACTCGCCGAGAATCTCGCGCTTGCCAAGATCGACGCCGACGAGTTCTTCGGCCTGTTCCCCCAGCTGCGATCACGCCGGGACGTTGTGGCGGGCAGCCTCAGCGGCGGCCAGCAGCAGTTGGCAGCAGTCGGCCGCGCCCTGCTGCGCGACGTCCGGGTGGTGCTCCTCGACGAACTGACCTTCGGTCTGAGCCCCGCCGTCCGCGCACTGATCGCCCGGGTCGTGCGTGAGGAGGCAACCCGTCGGCAGCTTGCCGTCGTGGTCGTCGAACAACACGTCGAGACAGCGCTGGCCATCGCCGACCGCACGCTCGTGCTGTCCGAGGGCCGGACGGTGCTCGATCTGAGTACTGACGAGCTCGCCGCGCAGACCGGCGTGGTCGAGAACACTCATCTCCATCCCTGAACGCACTCGCCGGTGCGTCCCTCTTCGAGAAAGTAGCAGTGGCACAACCATGTTCAGAATCAAACTCCCCGTCGCCGCAGTGGCGTCCCTGGCCGTCGCCGCGGGCCTGCTGACGGCGTGCTCGTCGGAGGACACCTCCGACACGATCAATGTCGGCTTTGTCGCGCCGCTGTCGTCGTCGCCCTCGGCGTTCCAGGATCCGGCACTGGCCGCAAAGGTCGCCGAGAAGGCCGTCAACGACCAGGGCGGCATCAGCGGCAAGAAGCTCAACGTCATCGTCTATGACACCAAGGGCCAACCGGCCAACGTGGTCGCGGGTGCCCGCAAGCTGGTGAACGAGGACAAGGTCGTCGCGTTCATCGGTGGGAACAGCAACGACGGACTGGCCGAGATCGGCAAGCGGGCCGGTGTCGTGAACTGGTTCCCGATGGGTTGCGCTGCAGCCGATGTCGCCAACGAACTGTCCATGATCGCGGCGCTCAACTGCGCGGGTGCGGGACAGGGGACCTACCTCGGCGGTACGCGATTCAAGCCGCGCAAGGCCGTCTACGTCGCGTTCGCCGGCAACACGCCCTACATCGAGAACGCGAAGCTCGGTTACCGCAACGCGGGTGTGGACGACGTCGCGATCGTCGAGGTGCCGCCGGAGACAACCGATTTCGCGCCCATCATCGCCCAGGTCAAGGCGCAGAACCCGGACGTCTGGGGCGGTATGATCTACACGCCCGAGAAGCTGACCTCGCTCATCCGCGCGGCGATCGACCAGAACCTGCGAATCCCGTTGGTGCTGAGTAACAACGTGATGGAGGATGCGACCATCGAACTGGTCTCGCAATCGGGAATCCCGAACTCCGTGGCGCTGGAGAAGGGGGAGGACGCCGAGCAGTTCCCCACGTGGAAGCAGTACGAGGAGCAGCTCGCCAAGTACGACCCGCAGGGTGAGATCAAGACCCCGCACGACGGCAGTGTGACCACCGACTGGCTGGCGGTCTGGACCTTCGCCCAGGAAGCCCGCAAGCTCGACGTCGTCAACGCCGAGACCTTCCGCGAACACACCACCGGGTTGACCGACTTCCAGACCGACGTGTTGCACCCCATCGACTTCACGATCACCGATGGTCCGGTGCTGACCGCGCCGCGTCAGGCCAACCTGTGGGCCTTCCCGGGACACATCGCCGACGGGAAGATCGTCGTCGACAGCAAGGAGCCCTACAGTGCGT
The DNA here is from genome assembly GCF_042743165.1 of Gordonia sp. NPDC058843. Classification (NCBI taxonomy): domain Bacteria; kingdom Bacillati; phylum Actinomycetota; class Actinomycetes; order Mycobacteriales; family Gordoniaceae; genus Gordonia; species Gordonia sp. NPDC058843. The sequence continues at coordinate 44,577 of NZ_JBHYNC010000019.1, read as the reverse complement.
TCCTGAAGACGCCGGTCAGTTGATGGGGGACTGAGCGTCCACTCGGCATCGTCACGGCACGGAGACCTGTCGGCCATGGGCCGGCGGGTCTTCGTGCGTCTGCGGGTGGGGTTGGAGCTCGTCTCGAGCGGACAGCTGGCGACTAGACATTAATTAGTATTTATTCTTGACACTGCCGTGTGACCGGGGTTACGTTCACTGGCGTGTGGAAGACGACGAACAAGAGGTCATCGCCGACGATGCCTCATAGGCGACTCCGGTTGGCGCGCAGTGCGCTGGCGGTGACGGCACTGCTCGCGGTGGCGGTCATGCTGGTGACAGCGTGCGGAGACCGGATCGGCGCCAACGGCCGGATCGCGGTCGTGTACCTGAACGCCGAGGGTTACTACGCGGGTGTGAAAGAGGGACTGCAGTCGTCTCTGCGGGAACTTCCCGATTCGCCGCAGGTGGTCGAGACGAATGCCCAGTCCGACCCGTCTCAGGAGAGCACGTTCATCGACACCGTGAGCTCGGCCGGCGTCAATGCCCTGATCCTGTCCCCGACGTCGGCAGAGGCGTCGATCCCAGCCGTGCGACTCGCGCACGACAGCGGAATCCCGGTCATCTGTTACAACACCTGCTTGACCGACGAGGCCACGGCGGAGTTCGTCGACGCCTGGGTCCTGGGCTCTCCCCGCGAGTTCGGTGCGATCAGCGGCCGGCAGATGGGCGAGTACTTCCAGGCCCGCGGCGTCACCGACCCAAAGGTCGGGATCATCAACTGCGAGCAGTTCGAGGTGTGCATCGAACGGCGCGTCGGTTTCGAGGAGGCCCTGCGCGCGTTGGTCCCGGGTGCGGAAATCGTCGCCAATCAGCAAGCGCTGATGGTGGACGAGGCGGTCGAACGCGGCGGTCAGATGATCACCGCCAATCCCGACCTGGACGCCTTCTACGGTGAGGCCGGTTCGCAGACGGTGGGTGCTGTCCGGGCCGTCGAGGCCCGCAAACTGGCGGGCAAGATCGCGGTCTTCGGCGGTGACATGTCGACCCAGGTTGCCGAGATGCTCCGAGACGGATCGGTTCTGAAAGGTGTCGCCGACATCTCCGGGATCAAGGTCGGCGAGCTGACCGCGCAGGCCACCCTGGATGTGCTGGCGGGCAACAGACCCGACGAGCTCATCATCCCCGCACCCGTGGACGCCTACCTCGGTCCGCAGGACGGCGAGCGGTGGCTCGCAGCCCATCCCGACGGGATTCCGTGATGAATCCGAGGAACGACCGTCACCGTATCTCCGAGGAAGGGCTTGGCGTGTCCGACAAAGCCGAACTGCTGTCGATCTCCGAGGTCAGCAAGCACTACACGGGTGTGGCCGCGCTGACGGACGCGACGCTCACGATCAACGAGGGCGAGGTGCGTGCACTGCTCGGCCGGAACGGCGCGGGCAAGTCGACGCTGATCCGCATCCTGTCGGGCGTCGAACGAGCCGACAGCGGGCGGATCACCATCGACGGCAGCGAACTGCAGCCGGGTAGCGTGCGCGCGGCGAGTCATCTCGGGGTCGAAACCGTCTACCAGGAACTGAGTCTCGTACCCGAGCTCACCGTGGCCGAGAATCTCTTCATCGGTTCATGGCCCACGCGGGGGCTCGGCTCTGTCGACCACGACCTGATGCGTCGGGAGACGGTGGCCGTGCTCGACCGGCTCGGCATCGACATCGACCCGGATGCGCGGGTGTCCGGGTTGTCCCTGGCCGCACAGCAACTCGTGGAGATCTGCCGAGCCGTTCGGCGCAATCCACGGGTTCTCATCCTCGACGAGCCGACCTCCGCCCTGGCGGCGGCCGAGGTCTCCGTGGTTCTCGATGCGGTGCAGAAGATCTCCGACACCGGAGTCGCGGTCGTGTACGTCAGTCACCGGCTCGACGAGATCCGGCGCATCGCCCACTCCGCCACCGTCATGAGGGACGGCCACGTCATCGACACCGTCGAGATGGCGGGCACGAAGACGAGCACCCTGGTCACCATGATGGTCGGTGCCGAGTTCCGGGCCGCCGAACGGCCATCCCTGCGCGTCGTCGACCGCACGTCGCCGCCCGTGCTGTCGGTCAAAGGCCTGACGGTGCCGCCGAAGATCGAGGCAGTCGATTTCGATCTCTTCCGTGGCGAGGTCCTCGGGATCGCGGGACTGATGGGCGCCGGTAAGACCGAGCTGCTGCGCGCGGTCGCCGGATTCGACAAGCGCACACACGGTTCGGTGTCCCTCGATGGGAACGAGGTACCCGCGTCACGGCCCAGGACGATGAAGAAGCTGGGCGTCGGTATCACTCCCGAGGACCGCAAGAACGATGCGATCGTGCCGATGATGGGGGTGGACGAGAACATCGTCCTGTCCGACTTCGGCAAGGTTCGGTCGGGGATCACGTTGTTGCCGGACAGAATTCGTGATCGCGCGGTGCCGATCATCGATCGGCTCTCGATAGCGACCGCGACCCCGAAGACCCCGATCGTCAACCTGAGTGGCGGAAATCAGCAGAAGGCGGTGGTCGGCCGTTGGCTGCATGCCGATGCTCGGGTGTTGCTGCTCGACGAACCGACACGCGGCGTCGATGTCGAGGCCAAAGCCGGAATCTACCAACTGGCCCGCGAGCTCGCCGACGACGGAAAATCCGTGATCTTCGTGTCCGGAGAGCTCGAGGAACTTCCCCTTGTGTGTGACCGGGTGATCTGCCTTCACGGTGGGCGCGTGAGTGCCGAGTTCACCGGTGAGGAAATTACGGTCGACGCCATCCTTTCCGCAGCGATGGCAGCTGAAGCTTAGGAGTACGAAGGATCATGACAACCACCAACGCCGTGGCAGGTGCCGCGCCGGTATCGCGGTCGCGATTCCGCTCATACCAGCTCAACGAGATCGGCTTGTTCTTCGCGATCATCGTTCTTTACATCGTCTTGACTGCCACTGCTGCAGGCTTTTTCAGCCTCGACAACCAGTTGGGGATTCTGCGTGATGCCGCCACCGTCGGTATCGCCGCCTGGGGCGTCACACTCGTGATCATCGCCGGCGAGATCGACATCAGCATCGGTCCGGCGGTGGCCTTCGCGTCGGTCATCGTGGCCAAGGGCGTCGCCGAGTGGGGTCTGGGAGTGGTCGGCGCGGTGCTCCTCACGCTGGCGCTCGGCGCCGTATGGGGTGGTCTGGCCGGTTTCCTCCGAGCGCAGTACAACGTGCCGTCGTTCATCGCGACACTGGGATTGTGGAGCATCCTGGGTGGGCTCGCCCTCTACCTCACCAACGCCCTCCCGGTCGTCCTGCCGACGAGCAGCTTCTTCAACGTCCTCGGCGGCGACATCCTGGGCATACCGACGTCGGCGATCATCATGCTGGTCCTCTTCGCGGTCTTCGCCTACGTCGCCCGCTACACCGCCTACGGGCGATCGGTGTACGCGGTCGGTGGCAACCCGGCGGCCGCGATGCTCTCCGGTATCGACCTCAAGAAGGTCCGCGTGATCCTCTTCGCGACGACCGGCGTGCTGTCGGCCCTGACGGGAATCCTCGTCGCCGCCCGGCTCGGGTCCGGTAACGGCGGCGCCGCATCGGGTCTCGAGTTCGACGTGATCGCCGCCGTGGTCATCGGCGGGACGCTCCTGGCCGGCGGACGCGGGACCATGCTCGGCACGCTCCTCGGCGTCGTGTTCATCACCGTGATCGCCAACGGGCTGGTCCTCCTCGGAGTCAACTCGTTCCTCCAGAACGTCGTCCGCGGCGTCATCATCGTGGGCGCCGTACTCATCAACGTGATCATCAGCCGCCGCCGAGACAACACGAGAACCGCGTGACAGCCGCGTCTACTCGGAAGGGAACCACCATGGGTGACTCCGCCACACCGTCGACCATGTCGGGTGTGTATCTGCCCGGCAATTCGACGGCCGAACTCCGTCCGGTGCCGGTACCTCTTCCCGGTCCGCATCAGGTTCTCCTGGAGATGGGGGCATCGGGGATCTGCGGCAGCGACATCGGTTTCATCTACCGCGAGTACAAGGGGTATCGCGGGATCGACGGCCCCGCCTATCGCGGAGTGATCGCCGGTCACGAACCGTCCGGGCGCATCGTCGCCGTGGGTGAGGACGTCGACCGGTTCGCCGTCGGGGACCGAGTCCTGCTCTACCACATCGTCGGATGCGGATTGTGCGACAACTGTCGTCGCGGGTTCTACATCAGTTGCACGCGCACCAGAGCGTCCTACGGCTGGCAGCGCGACGGCGGCCATGCCCCGTACATCCTGGCCGAGGAGCGGACGTGCATCCCGCTGCCCGACGAACTCTCGTATGTCGACGGTGCGCTGGTCGCGTGCGGGTTCGGAACCGCGTACGAAGGTCTGCGACGTACCCGACTCAACGGCGACTCCGATCTGATCGTGGTCGGCCTCGGTCCCGTGGGGCTGGCCGCCGGGATGATCGGTCGAGGGATGGGGGCCGGCAAGGTCATCGGCGTGGAACCATCGTCGGCCCGCCGCGAGTGGGCGGATCAGCTCGGGGTGTTCGATGCGACACTCCCCGCCGACGGCGCCCTGGAGGCGATCGCCGAGCTGATCCCGGGCGGAGCCGGGGTGACCATCGATTGTTCCGGTAGCCGAGCCGGGCGATCGCTGGCTCTCGAGTCGGCCGCCGAGTGGGGAAACATCAGCCTGGTCGGCGAGGGCGGCGATCTCGTCACCGAGGTCTCCGACACCCTTCTGCACAAGCAGCTCACGATCCACACGTCGTGGGTGACCTCGTTGCCGGCTATGAGCGAGCTCGCGACGAACCTCGTGCGCTGGGGTCTGAAACCGCAGGATGTCGTGAGTGATTGCCTCCCACTGTCGAAGGCGGACGAGGCCTACGCACTTGCCGCCGGGAACAGCAAAGGAAAAGTCGTCCTCGTCCCGGACGAATCATGACCGCAGCGCGGCAGGGACCGCCGCGGTCGAGCGCAGCCAGGGACAGAGCGTGGGTCGATGTCGTGGACGGCAGCTCCTACCCGGTTGTCTGGATGGGCAACGACGCCATCACACTCGGTGTCGTGCCCGCTCTGGGCGGTCGCATTCTCAGTGCGCGTGTGGGTGATCGGGAAGCATTGTGGCGCAACCCAGAACTCCTCGGTGAGGACCTGCTCCCGGTGCCCGGCCACCAGCCCGCGCCGGTCAGCGGGCAGCTGGCCGACTGGCGGAACTACGGCGGTGACAAGACCTGGCCTGCGCCCCAGGGTTGGTCCGGGCCACAGGAGTGGGCAGGTCCGCCGGACCCGGTACTCGACTCCGGTCCCTACGAATTCATGTCATCGACCACCGGCGACCGCGTGACGCTCACCATGACGAGTGAGCACGACCCGCGAACGGGTTTGACGATGTCAAGGACGGTGTCCGTCGCCGAAGGCAACCGCTTCGTCGTCGATCTCACCGGCACCAACACCGGTTGTGAACCGGTGCAGTGGTCGCTGTGGAACGTCACCCAGCTACCGGGCGGGGGCGACGTGCTGGTCGCGGTGGACGACATGACGGTCGAACCGGTCGAACTGGCCGTCGGAACGCATGCACCGCAGTGGCAACCGGCCGGCGAGTCGACGGTGCGGGTGCCGGGGCAGGACGTCGTCGGCAAGCTCGGGTTCACCCGCGCGACCGGGACGATGTCGTATACGCGGAACGACCTCACGGTGACCTGGATGCACGACGTCGACTCGTCTGCGGATTACCCTGACGGCGGGTCCAGGACCGAGGTGTGGATGGAGTATCCCCTGTCCGCACCGCTGGATCACCTGGGCGGACTCAACCCCCCGGACCGCATAGTCGAGTGTGAGGTGCTCAGTCCGATGACTCGCATACAGCCGGGCGAGAGTGTGCGTCTTTCCGTGCTGACGGAGCTGACGGTCAACGGCGGGGAGGCGACATGAACAGCGACTCGCCCGTGGCAGTGGTCACCGGCGCGGCCGGGGGCATCGGCGCGGCGACGGCGGCGAGGCTGCATCGCGACGGCTTCCGGGTGGTCCTCACGGATCTGTCGGCAACCGTTCACGACGTCGCCGCCGGCCTCGACTCCGAGGGGAACACCGCTGTCGGGGTGACGTTCGACGTCACCGACGAAGCCGAATGGACGCAGCTCGCCTCGATGGTGACCGACCGGATGGGTCCGGTGTCCGCGCTGATCTCCAACGCCGTCGCGGTGGATCTCGCCCCCCTGCACCGGACCTCGACCGACAGCTGGCACCGTCAGCTCGAGATCACCCTGACCGGGACGTTCCTCGGGGTGCGTACGTTCATCGATGATCTCCGCTCGGTCGGGAACGGATCGATCGTGCTGGTGTCATCCGTGCACGCCTGGTTCGGCCTGCCCGAACGTCCCGCCTACGCGACCGCCAAGGCGGGATTGGCCGGGCTCGGAAGGCAACTGGCCGTCGAGTACGGCGGTGAGGTCCGGGTCAACACGGTTCTGCCCGGGCCGATCCTGACGGCGCTCTGGGATGATGTCTCCGAGCAGGACCGCCGCACGAGTGCATCCGCCACCGCGGCGGGCCGCCTGGGGCAGCCCGATGAAGTGGCGTCGGCGATCTCGTTCCTGGTCTCGCGCGACGCCTCCTACATCACCGGTGTCTCGTTGCCCGTCGACGGCGGGTGGACGATCAGCAAGGACTCCTCGTGATGCGTACCGGGTCACCTCTGACAGGAAGGACCGACGATGGCCGGATACTCCGGTAGGGGCGTCCACGGTTCGACCGTGGAGTTCCTCGGCTCCCGTATCGTCGGCGGTTCGTTGCAGCCGGGAGATGTCTTGGATCTCAACGAGATCGGCACCGAGCTCGACGTCAGCAAGACCGCTCTGCGCGAGGCACTGAAGGTGCTGACGTCCAAGGGGCTGGTCGATGCGCGGCAACGCAAGGGCACCTTCGTCACCGAGCGGGCGACGTGGAACATCCTGGACAGCGACGTCATCCGGTGGCATGAGACGGGTGGCCGTGCCTCCGCGGTCCTGGCCGACCTGGCCGAGGTGCGCGCCATCATCGAACCGGGGGCCGCCTCGTTGGCTGCCCTTCGACGCACCGACGCCGACATCGCCGAACTCGACGACGCGCTGTCGGACATGCGGGCAGCGGTCGACGGTACCGCGGAGCAGGCCATCGAGGCCGACCTCCGCTGGCATCGGGCCCTGCTCAGTGCCACCCACAACCAGATGCTGGTGCAGTTGGAAGCCGTCATCGCTCCGGCACACCAGTTCCGGGACGCGGTGGTCCACGGACACAGCGACGACGACCCTGTTCCGAGCCACGAACTCGTCACCGACGCGGTGAAGGCCGGCGATCCCGAACGCGCGGCCGAGGCGGCCACGGCCCTCATCGCCAAGGCGACCGAGGACCTGGCAGCTGCACTCGGACCACACGACGACAACGACCCGGGAGGTCGAGCGCAACGATGAAGATCAGCCGAGTAGAGACCTTCTCGGTCGCCCCGAGATGGGTCTTCTGCCGCATCGAGACCGACACGGGGGTGGTCGGCTGGGGTGAGCCCGTCGTGGAAGGACGGGCCAGTACCACGCGGGCGGCGGTGGCCGAGCTGACCGAACTCCTCATCGGCAGAGACCCTCGCCGCATCGAAGATCTGTGGCAGCTCATGACAAAGGCCGCGTTCTATCGCGGTGGCCCGGTGTTGTCCAGTGCCGTAGCCGGTATCGATCAGGCGCTGTGGGACATCCTGGGCAAGTCTCTGGGCGTGCCCGTGCACCAGCTCCTCGGCGGTGCGGTGCGTGACCGGGTCCGCGTCTACGGGTGGGTCGGTGGTGACGAACCCGCCGAGGTCGCCGAGGCGGCCGGGGCGCAGATAGAGGCCGGACTCACCGCGATCAAGATGAACGCGAGCGGTCGGCTGTCGCCGATGCCGACGCCCCGCGAGATGGACGCGATCCTCTCCCGGGTCGCCACTGTCCGGGAAGTGATCGGCGACGACAACGACGTCGCCGTGGACTTCCACGGACGCGTCGGCGTCGCCGCGGCACGTCAGCTCGCTGAGCAACTCGCGCCACTCCGGCCGCTCTTCATCGAGGAGCCGGTACTTCCGGAACTCCAGCATCGGGTCGGGGAGGTCATCGGCAGTACCACGGTGCCGATCGCCTGTGGCGAACGCCTCTTCTCCAGAGCGGATTTTCTCCCCGCACTCACACAGGGCGTCGCCGTCGCGCAACCGGATCTCTCCCATGCGGGCGGGATCTCCGAGGTACGCAGGATCGCCTCGCTGGCAGAGGTTTTCGGTGCCATGCTCGCCCCGCACTGTCCACTGGGACCGATCGCTCTCGCGTCGAGCCTGCAGGTCGCGTTCTCGACGCCGAACTTCCTGATCCAGGAACAGAGCATGGGGATTCACTACAACACCACGGCAGAGATGCTGGATTACCTGATCGACACCACACCGATGACCTTCGTCAACGGCTCGATCGAACGATGGGAGGCACCGGGTCTCGGAGTCGACATCGACGAATCCGCGGTACGACGCGCCGACGGCCGGTCCCCCGACTGGCGCCCGCCGGTATGGCGTCATCCGGACGGTAGTTTCGCCGAATGGTGAACGGCGAGAGCCACCTTCGAACCGAACACGAGGAATCATGAACCCCACTCCGTCGACCGAGACACTTCGCAGCCAGTTGGCCGCCCATCGATTGCTGGGCATCGTGCGCGGCACCGATCCCGGGGCCTCGGTCCGTACCGCCCTGACCCTGTTCGACGAGGGCATCCGGATCATCGAGGTCAGCCTGACCACCGTCGATGCCTTTGCGGTCATCGAGGAGATCGCCCGGGCCACCGATTCAACCTGTCTTCTCGGCGCGGGGACGGCGTTGTCGCGGGAGTCCGTGCGTCGGGCCGCCGACGCCGGCGCCGGCTTCATCCTGACCCCCGCCCTCTCCGAAGGCGTCGACGAGGCCGTGGAACTGGGATTGCCGGTCATCCCGGGCGCACTGACCCCCACCGAGGTCCACGCCGCGGCGCAACTGGGTGCTGCGGCGGTGAAAGTCTTTCCGGCCAACGCTTTCCCGCATCGCTACATCGCCGACCTGCGCCAACCGTTCCCGGGGATCGATCTTTTGCCGGTCGGAGGCGTCGGGCTCGAGGACGTCCCCCGGTATTTCGCCCACGGCGCCATCGGCCTGGGCATCGGTTCGCCCTTGTGCGGGGACGCACCGAACGGCGGGGATCTGACGCTTCTGCGTGATCGCGCTCGTGCGTTCGTCGCGGCCGCGGAGGCCTCGCGGTGAGTCCGGCGCGCGTGGCAGTGATCGGTGAGACGATGCTCGCCCTGCGTTCCGCGGGACAGCTGGCACTCAACGCCACGCTCACGACGAGCATCGCCGGCGCCGAGTCGAATGTCGCCATCGGATTGTCGAGGCTGGGACACCCCGTTTCCTGGATCGGGCGGGTGGGTTCCGATGCCCCGGGGGACGTGGTGCTGAAGGCGCTGCGCGCCGAGGGCGTCGATGTGTCAGGAGCACAGCGGGATTCGGCCGGAACCGGAATGATCTTGTTCGATCGGCGTTTGCCCGCCGTCTCGCGTGTGGCCTACGCGCGGACCGGATCGGCCGGTTCCGCACTCTCGCCGGCGGACATCGACCTCGACGACGGGGTAGCGGGTGTCCACGTCTCGGGAGTGACCCCGGCCCTCAGCGAGAGCGCCGGCGCTGCCGTGCAGGAGGCCTTCGCGCAGGCGCGCCGTCGGGGGGCCTGGATCAGCTTCGACATCAACTATCGTGCCCGGCTCTGGTCGAAGGAGCGGGCTCGCGCCGTCCTGGAGCCGTTCGTCCGAGGCGCGGACGTCGTCATCGCGTCCCCGGATGAACTGGCACTGTTCGGTTCCGGTTCCGGTGCCGAGGCCGCTGGCACACAGGATGCGGAGTCGGTGGCCGCCGAACTGATCGTCGCCGGCGTTCGTGAGGTCGTCGTCAAGAACGGCGCCGAATCCGCCTTCGTCGTCACCGGTTCGGAACGCGCGGAGCAGCCCGCACTGCGCGTCGAGGAGGTCGACCCGATCGGTGCCGGCGACGGGTTCGTTGCCGGCTACCTGTCGGCCTTGCTCGATGGCGCCGCGCTGGACGAACGTCTGCGCCGCGCGCACAAGGTCGGGGCCTTCGCGGTCTCCTCGGTCGGAGACTGGGAGGGACTCCCGACTCGGGCAGAGCTGGACCTGATCGGCTCCGCGGGCGGATCGGTGATGAGGTGAGTACGGCGACGCTCGGCCCTTGGCGCAGCTTCGAGCACGCACCGATGACCCTGGGGGAAGGGGCCCGCGCGGTCGGCGACACCTGCGTCGTCGTCGACCTGCTCGACGGTGTCCTCTACCGCGTGGGGGACACCGTGGACACACTCGCCTCCGTCGGTCTACCGCTCGGCGCGGTGGCCCCGATCGAGGGTCGACCGTCGGAGTGGATCGCAGCAGTGGGAACCGGGGTCGCACTGCTCACCGGCGACGCCCTGACCTGGATCGCCCGACCGGCGGACGACGCGCCGACCCCGATGCGTGTCAACGATGCCCGGTCCGACCCGGCAGGTAGGTTCTGGTTCACCTCGATGGCCTACGACACCTCCGGGTCGGACGGCTCGCTGTACCGCCTCGACACCGACTTCGCCGTCACCGAGGTGCTCGACGACCTGACGGTCCCGAACGGCCCGGTGTTCAGTGCCGATGGCCTCGAGATGTTCATCGCGGACAGCGTCGCCGGCACGATCTACCGGTGCCGGCTCGATCCGGGTGGCAACGTGGTCGATCGTGAGGTGTTCGCGCGCGTCGACGGCTCACCGGACGGGATGGCCGTCGACACGGAAGGTTATGTCTGGTCGGCGATCTGGGGTACATCGGCGATACACCGTTACGATCGATCGGGCCGGTTGGCCGGCCGGTACGAACTGCCCGCGGCGCAGCCGACGAGCATCGCGTTCGTCCCCGGGCACATCGTCGTCACCACTGCGGCGTACGGTCTCGGGCCGGCGGCGCGACCTGCGGACGGTCTCATCCACATCGCCCGCTGCGACGTCGCCGGGTTACCCACCGAGACGTTCCGGCCGAGACAGGGGACGGGCCACACGACTCGGTGAACATCCCCGACTCAGCTCAGCAGCAGCCACCCGAATCGTAGGCAGAGCGCCGTGACACCGAGGACCGCGGTCGCGACCAGCCAGCGCCGCGCAAGCCGTTCGGCACGCACATGGTCGTCACCGGGCCGTAGATAGACGAAGGCCGCCGTCATCGCGCACCCGGCAGCCGAGGCCCCGACGAGGATCACCAGCGTCAACATCAACACGGTGTTCATTGTGCCGCAGGAGTGGTTTCGACAAGCTCAACCAGCGGGAGGTGCACAGTCAACCAGCTGAGATGCACAGTCGACGGTTGAGGAACGAATTCGGCGCTGCGGCTTCCTTCGAAGTCGCAGCGCCGAAGCGAGTTCGCGCCGATGAGGGGGTCAGTCGACGTCCTCGCCCACCCACTTCGCGAGCAGGTGGTGCATGTGCCGGATCTTGAGCTCTTGATACGCCGCCATCGGCAGGTACTTCTGGGTGGTGGTCTTGAGGCCGCGGTGCACCTTCGGCATGTTGTACGCATCTTGATCGAACACGCGGGCCGAGCTGCCGAGGACGGTGGCGTCGATCCAGGTCTGTTCGGGCGTCAGCCACTCCACCTTCGCCGCCGGCGGGCGCGGCCCGGTGAACGGCGCGAGCAGGTAGACGTCCATGATGGAGGTGTTGTGGTCGTCGCCGTTCGGCCGGAACCGGTAGACGATGCGCTGGTAGGCGCCCCACGGGTGGAAGTTGGGGAACACCGTGTAGTAGATGCTGTCGAGTGACTCGGCGTCGGACATGTTGTCCGCCTTGACATCACCGATGACCTCGCGGAGGCCCTCGCGAGCCAGCAGACCGGACATCTCGCGCGCGGTGACACCGTCGGGCAGGGTGACCATCGGATCCTCGTCGATGCGCGCATCCACCATCGAGTCGAACATCTCCTGCTCGCTCGGGGTGAACTTGATGTGCGGGCTGGGCACGCCGTTCGCGGTGATCCCACGGTTGAAGTTGCCCCAGGAGTCGTACTGACTGTTCGAATCCCCGGTTCCCACAACGCGTTGCGGGTGGGTGGTGATGACGTGAAACGCCTCCGAGAACGCCTCCTGGGCGATCTTCCAGTTCGCGTCGATGACCTTCGCGACGTGCGCCTGGATGTAGCGGTCCTCGAGCGGCCAGGCCTCGAAATGCTTGCCCAGGTCGCCGAGGAAGCTGGCGAGTGACTCCGAGGCCGGGTCCATGTTGATGAAGACGAAGCCGCCCCAGGTGTCGACCTTGACCTGCGGGAGGTTCATCGCGTCCTTGTCGACGTGGGGGAAATCCCATTCGCACGTCATGGACTTCAGCGATCCGTCGAGGTTCCAGCAGAAGCCGTGGAACGGGCAGCGCAGGTCCTGCCCCGCGGGGCCGCTCTCCTCGCGGAGGGTCCGGCCACGGTGGAGGCAGGAGTTGTAGAAGGCGCGGATCGACATGTCCTTGCCGCGCACGACGAGGATCGACTTCTCGCAGATCTCATAGACGTGCGTGTCGCCGGGCTCGGGGATCTCCTCTTCGCGGCACGCCATCTGCCAGACCTTGTACCACATACGATCTCGTTCGAGCTCGTGATATTTGCGGCTGATGTAGCGCGAGACCGGGACGAAATTCTGATCTTCGAAGTTGTCGTGGGTCTCCTCGCGCAATACCTGCGGGACCGGGTGGGTATCGGTGTCGAGCAGCCGTTGGTAGCTGGCGACATAGTCGGCATGCTCGTCGTCGGATGTCGACGATCCGGTTGTGCGCGTGTCGATCTCGGTCACAATTTGCCTCCTTCGGCCAGGCGGTTGCTACGGGCTTCCTCGGCGAGTCGGTCCGCCTGCATCTTCTCCAGGAGCTTCGCGGCGCCCATGAAGCGACGGTTCTGGGTGATGGGCACCGGCTCGCGCGGTCCGAGACCGACCCAGCGCGCCATTTCCGGATCGACGGATTTCACTTCGCCGTGTAGATACCGGCCTTCGGGGTCGAAGGTTCCGGTCTTGCCGTCCTTGGTGGTGACGAGCACGTTGAAGTCCTCGTCGAATTCGTAGATGGCTCGACTCATCGGATGCTGGATCTGACGCATCGGGTTCTCCTCGGTGGGCTGGCGCCTCTTACTTGGCAACGTATGCACTAACTGTAGCACCGGGAGTGAGCGGCAACACATCGAACTGTATTCGATGTCAAAAAAGGGTCAGGATCGGCGGGCTGCCCACGTGAGGGAGTTGGCGATCAGGGACCGGTAGGCCGGATGGGAGAGGGTCGCGGCGGTGTCACCGGGTTGCAGGTAGACCAGCCGCGACGTGCCGTTGGTGCGATACCAGCCGACCAGCGACGACCCCTCGGCATGCTGCCAACCAGCGCGTTCGTCCCGCCGACCGGACATGGCCAGTGCTGTGGAGAAGTGCACGTCGTCGGTCATCTGTGCGTCCGTACGCAGGAGCGGGGTCACCGAATCCTCGAAGACCTCGCACAGGTAGGTCTCGTCGACGAGATCGAGATACGCAGGCAGCCCGGCCGTCACCGGGTGCGCGCTGTCCTCGACCGTGATCCGTTGCTCGACCGCATGGCGATAGCCGGAGTCGGGGCGGAGCGTCCCACGTACGGTTCCGGGCCAGTAGAGGTAGCGACCGCCGACGAACTCGGCCCATTCGTCCCAGTTCGCCCAGCTCGCGATCGCATGATGCAGCACGACGTAACCGTGCCCGGTCTCGCGGGCGGTGCGCAGGCCTTCCCGGAACGAGTCGGACGGCGCATACGGCTCGGGCAGGGTACCGGGCATGTCGTAATGCAGGGACACGTCGTGGTCGGCCAGATCCCCCGGACCGATGTCGGCGTCGGGATGCTCGCGCCACGTCACCTCACCGGGGAGCGCGTCGAGGAGATCGGCGAAAGCTGCCCGATCGAAGGAGTGGCCGCCGGTGATCGCGAGGATGCGCATGTTCGAGTCCAACCTGCATCGAAGTAACTGTTTCTGAACTCAAGTTACTCGAGCGGCGGCGGATTCGGCTCAGCGTCCTTCGATCATCTTCGTGCAGACGTCGGTCGTGGCGGTGCGGAGGTTGGGGACGGGGATGTCCGACAACGGCCCACCCTCGATGCGAAGGGGCTGGATGGCGATGGTCATCGCGATCATCGTCCGGACCCGCAGTGTGCGTGCCGCGTGCTGCGCGGTGGCCGCTCGCCGGTTGGGCGGATCCTCCCCGGCCGGGAAGTAGTCGAACGCGCGCCGGATATGGCGTTCCTCGTACTCCTTGGTGAGCAGCCGGGTGCCGGGAGTCGCGCCGCCGGCCATCTGCAGGAACAGCATGCGGGCCGAATTGGGATGCTCGGCGGTCCAGTCCCACACCGCCGAGACGACGTCCTTGAAGGAGTCCGCGCTCGCGGACACATCATCGGGGCGAGCCGACTGCGCCGCGGCCGAACTCGCGTCCATCGCGTAACCGAGCGCGCTCTCGAAGAGTTCTTCTTTGCTGGCGAAGTGGTAGTAGACCGCGGTCGGGACCATCCCCGCCTCGGTGGCGATCTCCTGGATGGAGGCCTCGGCGAAACCCTTCCGCGAGAAGACGCGGACCGCGGCCTTGACGATGAGATGTCGTCGTGACGGACGATGCGCGGTCGTGCCGGTGCTCGGCGCGGTCGCGATCGGCGCAGCGTCCTCGGTGGCGTCCGGGTCGCTCTCGGGCGTGTCGCCACCGGGCGCGTCGGCGTGATCGAGGTCGTCTACGTCGTCCGGTTCACCCGCGAGTGCGACGTCGTCGGCGGCGGGTGTGGAATCCCAGCCGAGCCAGTCGGCATCGGACTCCGACGTGCGGCCGGCCGGCCGGGCCGTCTCACGTTTCGCTCTCGCCATGCGTCCTCCTCGCCGAATTCCCTGTCGCAAACCCGTCGGGTCGTGCACCTCCCGGCTCCGACCACGGCGTGCCAACAGGATGGCACAGCCAGGGACAGCTCCCGATGCTGTCATGATCTATCGCATGGCGGGCAAGAATCCCTCAGGACGAAGCGCTTCCGGCCGACGCGGCGCCGGACGCGCACCGGCGAGCGCACCGACCGGTGCCGGCGGTACCAAGCGTGCCGCGCACCGCCCCTCCCGGCGTGATGTCGTGGTCGAGGCGGCGATGCACCTCTACTCCATGCGGTCGATCGAGGACGTCACGGTGGCCGACATCGCCGCTGAGGCCCAAATGACCTCGGCGGCAGTGTATTACCACTATCCCTCCAAGGAGGAGGTGCTCCTCGGCGGCCTGCGCATCTTCGCCGAGCAGATGCTCACGCAACTTCGCGCGGAGATCGACGCCGATCCCGACTCCTCGCTCGGCGACGTCATCATCTCGGTGCTCGAGTGGACCGACGCCCACCGCGCGGCATCACTGGTCTACTTCGTGCGGTCGCCCGGCTGGAGCCTGTCGATCGAGGCGCTTCGGCGGGAAGTGCGTCTGGAGATGCTCGCGATCTTCTCGGCCGAATTGCGGGTGCGCAACCGCATCACCTCGAAGGCCAAGCAGGCAGCGGCGGCAACGGCGCTGTCCAGCCTGCTCGAGGTCTCCGCGTCGTCGTGGCTCACCGAGGACGTCGTACTGGCCAACCTGGGGCGTCGGCGCTTCTCCGACGAGGTGCGTGAGCTCGCCGCCGACATCTCCAGCGTGTGATGTGAACGCTTGCTGCCTATAGATTGACCGGCATGCGCTCGAGCTGAACTGGGGTTTCGGCGGAGTATCTTTATAGCGAAGTCAGTTTGTGGTTCACTGGAGCCGTGCCCAACCAGACCCGTGCGCGCTCGATCGACCTCGACAATCCGTTCGCGCCGCTGGCCGGACTGTGCGAGCTGGTACTCGTCCGGCACGGCGAGCAGGCGTTGAGCAAAGAACTCAGCGCGGCGCAGACAGTCGATCCGCCGCTGTCCGACCTCGGCCTGCGACAGGTGCGTGCCGTGGCCGATCGGCTCTCGACCCACACCATCGATGCCGTCTACAGTTCGCCGCTGCGCCGGGCGCTCGACACCGGTCGGGCCATCGCCGGGCATCACGGTCTGGAACCGGTCGTCCGCGACACACTGACCGAGTACGAGCCGTGGCAGGCCTTTCCGGCCGACGCGTCGCCGTTCGAGACGCTCCCACACGATGAGATCTCACGGATCTTCCGAGAGCACATCAGGACCCGGAGTTACGAGCCGTTTCCATACGCGGAGGACCCGGTGGTGTTCCGTGCGCGGGTGCTCGGCGAGATCGGACGGATCGTCGACGCGCACCTCGGCGAGCGAGTGGTGGTCACCTGCCACAGCGGGGTCATCAACGCCGTACTCGCCGATGCGCTCGGCAGCGGTTTCGACATGCCGGTGCGCGTCCACCACACCTCGGTGAGCGTGTTGCGTGGCGCCGACACCAGGCGTGCGGTCCAGTCGGTCAACGACTTCACGCATGTACTCGACTTCCAGACTTCCGTCGGCGCGATGAACCTCTAGCCGACCCTCCCGATCACAGCCCGACCCGCCAGAACGACCCGAAAAGAAGGACCCGACATGGATCTCGACCTCACCGGAAAGCGCGCCCTCATCAGCGGCGCGAGCAAGGGCATCGGCCTCGCCATCGCCAAGACCCTCCTCGCCGAGGGTGCGTCCGTGGGCATCTGCGCCCGCGGTGAAGCTCAGCTCAAGACCGTGGCCGACGAACTGTCGGAATCCGGGACGGTGTTCTGGAAGTCCGTCGACGTCGGCGACTCGGCGGCGGTGACGTCCTTTGTCGATGACGCGGCCGAAGCGCTCGGCGGGGTCGACATCGTCATCGTCAACGCATCGGCGATGTCGGGCAAGGGTCGCGAGGCCTGGGAGAACAGCTTCAACGTCGACCTGATGAGCCTCGTCGGCTTCATCGAGTCGGCGACCCCGTATCTGGAGAAGAGTTCGGCGGCTTCAGTTGTCACGATCAGCACGACGTCGGCTATCGAGGCCGGGCCCATCACCACGGCCAACAGCTACGGCGCACTCAAAGCAGCAGTGCTGCAACACTCCTCGGCGCAGGCACGAGCTCTTGGGCCGAAAGGCATTCGGGTGAACGCGGTATCACCGGGACCGGTGTACTTCGAGGGTGGCCCGTGGGACACCATCAAAGAGCAGCGCCCGCAGCTCTACGACGCAGCACTCGCGTCGGCCTCGCTGGGCAAGCTGGCCGCCGCCCAGGACGTCGCCAAAGCCGTGACCTTCCTGGCATCACCGGCCGCCGGTCACGTCACCGGAACCAATCTGGTCGTCGACGGCGGCTTCACCAACCGATTCGACTTCTGAGATGAGCCCGAGCTCCGTCGACACCGACTCCATCGAGACCGCCGACGTCGTCGTCCTGGGCGGCGGTTCGGGCGGTTACTCCTGTGCCCTGCGCGCCGCGCAGCTCGGCATGTCGGTCGTCCTCGTGGAGTCCGGCAAGCTCGGCGGTACCTGCCTACACAACGGCTGCATCCCGACCAAGGCACTCCTGCATGCCGCCGAGGTCGTCGAATCCGTGCGATCCGCAGCTGATTTCGGAATCAAGGCCTCTTTCGACGGCGTCGACATCACCGCGGTGCACGCGTACAAGCAGAAGGTCGTCGACGGCCTGTACCGGGGGCTCGAAGGGTTGATCGCCTCTCGGCAGATCCGCGTGGTGCGGGGTCATGGCCGCGTGGTCGGAGAACGAATGGTCGCAGTCGATCTCGCAGACGGGGGAACGTCGCACCACCGGGGCGAGGCCCTCGTGCTCGCCACCGGATCACAGTCGCGGACCCTGCCGGGCCTCGACATCGGCGGCCCGATCATGACCAGCGACGCCGCGCTGGAGATGGATTCGATACCCGAATCGGCGATCGTCCTGGGGGGCGGTGTGATCGGCTGCGAGTTCGCCAGCCTGTGGGCGTCCCTCGGCGTCGAGGTCACCGTCGTGGAGGCTGCGCCGCGACTGCTCCCGACCGAAGACGAATGGTCGTCGAAGCAGCTGACGCGGGCTTTTCGCAAGCGCGGCATCACCATCCGGACCGGGACCGCGCTGTCCGCGGCACGAGTCGCCGAGGATGGCGTCACCGTCGATCTCGCCGACGAATCGGAGCCGTTGCACGCCGACGTGTTGCTGGTGGCGGTGGGGCGCGGCCCGCGGACGACCGGCCTCGGGTTCGAGGAGGCGGGTATCCGCCTCGACCGCGGATTCGTCGCCGTCGACGACGCGTTGCAGACCAGCGTGCCGGGTGTCTACGCGGTCGGCGACATCGTGCCGGGTCCGCAGCTCGCCCATCGCGGTTTCGCGAACGGCATCTTCGTCGCCGAGCAACTGGCCGGCCTCGACTGTGTACCGGTCGCCGACAGCGGAATTCCCCGTGTCACCTATTCGCACCCCGAAGTGGCGTCGATCGGGCTGACCGAGGCCGAGGCCGCCGACCGTCACGGCGAGGTCACCACCGCGATCTACGACCTGGGCGGGAATGGCAAGAGTCGCATCTTGCAGACGTCGGGCGGGGTGAAGCTCATTCGAGCCGGAACAGACGGACCCGTCGTGGGCATCCACCTCGTCGGTGACCGTGTCGGCGAGCTGATCGGCGAAGCGCAGCTCATCTACAACTGGGAGGCGACCGCCGACGATGTCGCGAACCTGGTGCACGCACACCCGACCCAGGCCGAGGCGCTGGGCGAAGCGCATCTCGCGCTCGCCGGCAAGCCCCTGCACGCGCACGCCTGAGACTCTGAAGGAGGGGCATGTCCGGACCCGCCGGCCGCCTCGACGCGGTCGTCATCTGCGGTGGGCAGTGGCACGACTTCGACTACGCCAGACTGCAGCTCCTCACGCTCCTGGCCGAGTACGAGACCGTCCGCACCAGGGTCTTCGACGACTACGCGGGTGCGTCCGCCGCCATCGACGACGCGGATCTGCTCATCACCTACACGTGCAACCGGATCCCGGACGAGGTCGCGCAGCAGGCGCTCGTTGACTTGTTGGCGCGCGGTGGCCGGTGGCTGGCATTGCACGCCACCAACTCCGCGATCGAGCCGACGCCGCCGGGATCGTCGAGCAAGTACGTCACCCCACGCACGATGGGCGTGGTGCCGCAACTCGTCGGCAGCCAGTTCCTGGGGCACCCGCCGATCGCGCCCTACCGGGTCGAGATCACCGACCCCGGCCATCCGCTCGTGGCCGGCGTCCAGGCCTTCCAGGCCGTCGACGAGCTCTACGTCAGCGAACTCTTCGAGCCGATAGAAGTACTCGCACACACGCGGTTCGTCGGCGAGTCAACGGGTTTCGCGGAGGGTCACACCACCTCCGACGGCCCGCTCCCGGTGCTCTATCTGAAGAGACATGAACCCGGGACCGTCTGCTACTTCACGCTCGGTCATTGCCGGGGCAGGTTCGACGTCCAGGATCTGGGTATCGACGACCTCGGTCGAGTCGACCGCGGGAGCTGGGACGTGCCGGAGTACCGCACGATCCTGGGGCGCTGTGTTGCGTGGGCGGTGCGCGGGACGTTCTGACGGTCGCCGAGAGTACCAATCTCCGAACGCTTTCCGATTCCTGATCCGAAAGAACCGCCGAACCACTGGTCAGGGCCGGCCGGCGAGGCGGCACAGCAGCCGCGCTATCTGCATCGATCTGCGCTAGTTCCGAGTAGCGCAGATGATGCCGAAGTAGCGCTTCTGTAGGCCACAGCGACGCCCCTGCTCTCTGAGGTGTGAGGAGGCAGGCGCCCCCCTGCTCCCTGAGGTGCGAGGAGGCAGGCGACCCCCCTGCTCCCTGAGGTGCGAGGAGGCAGGCGCCCCCCCCCTGCTCCCTGAGGTGTGAGGAGGCAGGCGACCCCCCCCTGCTCCCTGAGGTGTGAGGAGCGATAGCGACGAGCCTCGAAGGGTCTGGCGAGGTATCTCACGAGGCCCTTCGAGGCTCGCTTCGCTCGCACCTCAGGGAGCAGAGGGAGGCGCCTCGCCGACCTGGGGAGCAGAAGGAGGCGCCTCGCCGACCTGGGGAGCAGAAGGTGGCGCAGGGGGAGGCGCCTCGCCACCTCAGGAACAGGAGGTCAGTACGACGCGGTACCGCCGTCGACGCTGAGGATGGCACCGGTGATGCCGGCGCCTTCGTCGGAGGCGAGCAGCATCGCCATGGCGGCGACCTCCTCGACGGTGTTGGGGCGCTTGATGGACGACTCCTGCGAGAACAGGTCGACCATCTCCTCGAAGCTCATGCCCATCGCCGCCGCGGTCTGCGGGCCGTTGTTCTTGATGATGTCGGTGATCACGAGTCCCGGACAGATCGCGTTGACCGTGATGCCCTGCGTACCCACTTCGCGGGCAATCGATTTCGTCATTCCGTTGATCGCGTGCTTGGCCGCGACGTACGCGGTGAACACCGGCTTGCCCTGCTTGCCCTCGACCGAGGAGATGTTGATGATCCGCCCGTGGGAGTTGGGGATCATGTGCTGCAGAGCGCGCCGGGTAGCCCAGAAGTTCGAGTTGAGGTTCCAGTTCATCACGAGGCTCCACTCCTCGTCGGACAGCTGCGCGGTGGGCTGCAGATCGTTCGCGCCGCCGGCGTTGTTCACCAGGACGTCGATGCGTCCGAAGGTGGCAACCGTCTGCTCGATGAAGTCCTCGACATCGGCTTGCACGGTCACGTCGCCGGGAAAGAACGCGGCGCGGTCGCCGACGCCGAGATCGGCCAGAGCTTTATCGCCCTTCTCCTTGGACCGGCCGTTGAGAGCCACCTTCGCACCCTGGGCGAGCGCCGCTTCGGCGATGCCACGACCGATTCCCTGCGTCCCGCCGGTGACGGCAACCACTTTGTCCTGCAACTTCATCGAACGTCTCCTTGATTCCTGAACGAGAGACCGAGACGAGTTACTTGCCAACGCCTACAGTCTTGCAGGTAGAGTGTCACACATCACAGCTCACGTGTATAGCCTGTCAAGAAACTATGGCCGCGAAATCCGAGCGGTCCCAGGAGAGACGAGAACGACATGTCCGAAGAGCGCTGGTTGGTCGACACCGAACCGAGTGCACGTCTACCCATCTACACGCGGCTCAACGCCAGCGATGTGCTGTCCGATCCGATCACGCCGCTGGGTGCCGACCTAGGGTGGATTCAGAACATCCTGCCGGGGTGGAACGCCGGCTACGCCTTCCACGGCAGCTACTCGCTCGTGGAGAAGCCGGACGTCGCCGCCTCGTCGGGAATCTTCTACGGACACCTGTACATCAACCTGTCGATGTCGCGGCTCGTGGGTATTCGCGGCGGGCTGTCGGTCGAGCTCGTCGACCAGCTGTTCTACGGCGGTGACCCGGACATCCCCGAATACGTCGGACATCCCGACGACGAG
This sequence comes from Gordonia sp. NPDC058843, assembly GCF_042743165.1. Classification (NCBI taxonomy): domain Bacteria; kingdom Bacillati; phylum Actinomycetota; class Actinomycetes; order Mycobacteriales; family Gordoniaceae; genus Gordonia; species Gordonia sp. NPDC058843. Next base: position 23,204 of record NZ_JBHYNC010000019.1, on the reverse strand, counting down.
AACGTCGACGCCAGTGCGCGATTGGCCGCTCGCAACGCCTGGATCCTGTCCACCGAGACCTTTCCGGAGCTCGAGGAGGACCGGGAATTGGCCGATCGGCTGCGCACCGAGCGTCCGGACCTCTCGAGCCTGACACCCGTCGCGCTCGTCGCCCGAGCACGGTCCGTCATGCCTCTCGAGCGCGCCGCGTGGCGCGGTGAGGTCGCCGCGACCAACGGAGCGGCGGTCGGGCCGTCGGTCCTCGGTCAGCTGCTCGGGCCCGAAAACCAGGCCCTCATCGTCACGCTCGTGGGTTCGGCGGGTGACGTCGACTCGGCGCTGCCGTCCTTCGCGCTCTGGGAACTGGGGCGGATGGTCCGCGCCGACGAACGCCTGACCGAAGCCTTCGACCAGGGCATCGACGGTATCGCCGCGCGGGTGCGCGGTATCGATCCCAAGTTCGATACCTCTTTCGCCGACTTCATCGCCGAGTTCGGCTACCGCGGGCCGAACGAATGGGACCTCGGGTCCACGTCATGGGAGACCAAGCCGGAACTCGTACTCGGTCTCATCGACCGACTGCGGTTGCAAGACGATTCGGCCTCGCCGGCAGCACGTCTCGCCGAGCACGGGGGCGACACCGACGCGGCCCTCGACCGGGCACGCGAGATCGTCGGCGACGACGCGGAGGGCCAGGCGACGCTCGATGCGGCGCTCGCCTCGGCACGACGCTTCGCCGCCTGGCGCGAGCGGGCGAAGACCAACTGCATCAAAGTGTTGCACGAGGCGCGGGTGCCGCTGGCGGAGCTCGGGCGACGGCTTCAGGAGCAGGGGCATCTGGCCTCCGCAGACCACGTCTTCATGGCGGTCGACGGTGAGCTGGACCTCTTGGCCAGCGACCCGGCCGCACTGACAGACACCCTCGCCGAACGGCATCGTGCGTGGAAAGGCCTGTTCGGTCTGGACCTGCCGACCTTCCTCGACACTCGTGAGCCGCTGCCGCCCCTGTCGAGTTTGCGACGCAAGGACCAGGTCGAGGTGGCCGAGGTGGTCTCGGGCGAGGTCCTGCAGGGCTCCGGGGCGTCCCCCGGCGTCGTGCGCGGCCGGACCCGCGCCATCACGTCGATGGCCGATCTCGACAGCTTCGAGGTGGATGAGGTCCTGGTGGCGCCACAGACCGACCCGTCGTGGACGCCGCTGTTCATGGTGTCCTCCGCTGCCATCACCGATGTCGGCGCCATGGGGTCGCACGCGATGATCGTCAGTCGCGAGCTCGGGATTCCCTGCGCTGCGGGCGTTCCCGCTGCCACCCGACGAATCCCCGACGGCACGCTGGTCGAGGTCGACGGCTCCATGGGTACGGTCACGATCCTCGAGCTGCCGACCGCTGTGACGGCGCCGTGAGCGGGGGCGCCGCGATGGCGGGCGACGTGACCACCACGCGGGCGGTCTTCCTGCGGAAGCGTCCCGACGACGGTGTACCCAGACCGGAGAACTTCGAGGTCCGCGAGACCGACATCGGTTCAATGCGTGGCGATCAGATCCTCGTCGAGAACCGCTACATGAGTGTCGACCCGTCGATGCGAGGGCGTCTCGGCACTTCGGAGATGCACTACACCACCAGTTTTGCCGAGGACGCACCACTCGACGGTTCGGCGATCGGCGTGGTGGTCCGCGGCAACGACCGGATTCCCGCCGGCGCCTGCGTTCGCCACCGGCTGGGCTGGCGCGAGCTCGCCGTCGTCGATGCCGATGCCGCGACCGTCATCGATCCGCGCGGAGTGGATCTGCAGCATTGGCTCGGCGTCCTCGGACAGCCGGGGTTCACTGCGTACTGCGGCTTGTTGCGGGCGGGCGGGCTCCGCTCCGGCGATGAGGTGTTCGTATCGGCGGCTGCGGGTGCGGTCGGTAGCGCGGCAGGACAATTCGCGCGACTGTTGGGCGCGAGTCGGGTCATCGGCAGCGCCGGCGGGCAGACCAAGGCGGCGCTGCTGACCGAGCGACTGGGATTCGATGCGGCGATCGACTACCGAGCCGCACCGGTCGCGCAGGGATTACGACAGGTAACGGACGGGATCGACCTCTACTTCGACAATGTCGGTGGCGACCATCTGATCGCTGCGCTGCACAGTCTGCGGATGAACGGACGGGTCGCGTTGTGCGGGATGATCTCGGCCGTCGGCGACGACCGGCCGCCGATCGATCATCTGATGCAGGCCATCCTCAAGCGGATCGCGTTGACCGGTTTCATCGTTCGCGATCACGAGGATCTCCGTCCGGAGTTCGAGGAACGAGTGCTCGGCTGGCTGACCGCAGGTGAGCTCGTGGCCGAGTCCACGATCCACCGCGGCATCGACAACGCTGTCGAGGCGTTCCTGGCGATGCTCGACGGTGGCAACGTCGGGAAGATGCTCGTCGAACTGAACTGACCGAGAAGAAGCCCGGACGCGGTCGCGTCCGGGCTTCTTCGTGTGCGCGGCGAGGCTGTGTCAGACGATGTCCAGGGTGTCGAGGACCTGCCCGGCGTGGGAGTCGTCTCCGTCGATGGTCACGTGCTCGCGCCAGGGTGACCGGGTTGTCCCCCAGACCACGAAATCCGCTGCGGACGAGGTGATCACCGTGTCGGACCGATCGATTCCCGGATTCACCGAGAGCAGGTCGGGCCCGGGCTGCAACGACCATTCGCCGCCGCCCGGTCCCTTGAGGCGCAGCCCGATCGCGCGCCCGTCCAGCGCGGCGTTGACCGGCCGGCACATCTGCGGCAACCCGGCGAGCATCCAACCGATCGCCGCGTCGAGCAACGCCTCGTGGCCGCCGTCGAGCCGACGGGACACCGGACCCTCCGGTGCGAGGAGGTCCACGTACATGTGGCACCACATGTCGAACGCGAACGCATCGGAGAGTTGATGCGTCTCATAGGTTCCGAGATCCGTGAGAGTCATCGGAGCAGATGCGACCGCGGGGTCCTGCATCGCCGTCAACACATCCATGGCCGGGCCCACCGTGCTCAGGAACTCGTCGGCGACCTGGGTGGGGGTCCAGTCCCGCCGTGCGTCGACGAGACGGTTCTGCAGTTCTTCGGCGGTCTTCGGGGGTGGGACGGATGGATCAGGTTCGGTCGGATTGACGATCGCGGCGAAGTTCGAACCAGTGTGGGCCACCAGGTCTTTGACGGTCCAGCCCACGCATCGACTCGGTGCCGACCACTCGGAGGGGGCCAGATCTCGGACGATGGATGAGTATTCGTCGGCGAGTGTTCGGCTCGCCACCACCCCGGCGTGACTCATGGTGCTCTCCTCGGGAACTGATGGCGATGTGGGCCACATCACCAATGTCCCGAACAGTAACAGGTTTCTCTGTCAAGAAAGAGCGAGTCAGCCGAGATGTGCTGTCTCGTTGACCGATTGCACGACCAAGCGACCGGAGAGGGTGACTGCGATACGGGAAACCGACGTGTAAGCCGGGTTGAAGAAGAACGGTGACGGCGTCTGCAGGATGTCGCTGAGGAGCGTGTTGATGACGCCTCCGTGCGAGACCAGTACCGACAGCTCGCCCGGTGCCGAAGCCGCCGCATCGAGTACCGCCGCACGCATCCGGGCCGCGGTGGCGGTGCGGTCATAGTCGGGGACGAAGTCGTCGTATCGGCCTTCGGCAAAGGCTCGACCCCGGTCGGTGGCGGCGATCGCCTCCGGGGTCGCGTAGACAGCGCGATCGCTGTCCCATTCGCGCAACCGCTCGTCGACCCTGACCTCGAGTCCGAGTGGTTCGGCAGCATGCCGCGCGGTCTCGTGCGCGCGCATGTACGAGCTCGCGACCACCTGCACGACGGGGAGCCCACCCAGCCAGGCGCCGAGCCGACGGGCCTGGTCGACACCCTCGGGTCCCAGGCCGGGATCCGGGCCGGCCGGTCCGCCCGGCAGACCGTGTCGGACCAGGATGATCTTGCTGGCCGCGGCCACCGTCTCGCGACTGTCGACGATCTCGTTCCGGAGCGAGGGAGCATCGCGTGTCCCGGGGCCGGGGGCCGTGATGCCCGTCATCGGGCGAGCTCACCGTCGAACGCGGTGGCCGGGAGTGTATCGGGGTCGGAGGCGAACGGCATGCCGCGCAGGTGTGCGGTGTCGTTGACGGAATCGACGACGAGGACCCCGGAGTCGAGGCGGCGCACCCGTGCGATGCTCGTGTAGGCGGGGTTGTGCCAGAACGTCTTCGGCATCTCCAGCACGTCGGCGAGAGCTGCGTTGATGATCCCGCCGTGCGCGACGGCGACGATCCGGCCACTGTCGCGTAGCCCCAGGATCTCCTCGAGTGCCGAACGCGCGCGCCGCCGGAAGGCGGGCAGATCGAGAGACGGCACGTACTGCTCGTAGCGCCCCGAGCTGACGGCGAGTAGCCGTGGGTCGTCGGCGGCCATGTCCTCGACGGCGGTGTAGTCCTCCGGCGAGATGTCGTCATCCCACTCCCGGAGGTCGTCGAGTACGTGGTCGATGTCGCGGGAGAGTTCCGAGGCGATCACCTGGGCGGTCTGTAGCGCCCGGGAGTACGGGCTCGCGACGATCAGGTCGATCGCGTCGTGCTGCAGCCAGGTGGCCAGTCGCCGGGCGTCGGCGATGCCCGCGGGCGCCAGTTCGGGATTGCGGATTCCGGAGACCGGCTGGCCGTGCCGGACGAACAGGATCTCGATCATGTGTGCCTCTCGGTGTGCTCAGCCGGCGATGGTCCGGTCGGAGTCCCAGTAGGGTCGCCGTAGCGCCTTCTTGTCGAGCTTGCCCATGGCGTTTCTCTGCAGGTCATCAACGACCACATAGTTTTTCGGACATTTGTACGACGCCATCGACTCCCTGGCGAAGACGCGGATCGCCTCGACGTCGGGTGCGGTGCCCGCTCTCGGCACGATGAGTGCCAGCAGCGCCTCGCCGAGATCGGCGTCGGGTATCCCGATCACGGCGACCTCGGCGACGTCGGGGTGCCCGCGCAGCACCTGTTCGCTCTCGGCGGGATACAGGTTCACGCCGCCGGAGACCACCATGTCGGCCACCCGGTCGGTGATGAAGACGAAGCCGTCCTCGTCGACATGCCCGACGTCGCCGAGTGTGGCGACGCCGGGGAGGATGTAGGCCTTGGCGGTCTTCTCCGGATCTCCGTGGTAGACGACCTCGCGGCCCGGTGGCGTACGAAACCCGAGGACGCCGGTCTCGCCGGGCCCCAGGACTTCGCCGTCCGAACCCACCACCACGACCTCGAACGGGTCGACCACGCGCCCCACCGAACTCGGATGGGCAAGCCATTCGTGGGAGTCGATCTTGCAGACGGTGCCGATCTCGCTGCCGCCATAGGACTCGATCAGGACCGGACCGAACCAGTCGATCATCGCGCGCTTCACCTCGGCCGGGCACGCCGAACCGGTGTGCGCCACATAGCGGAGGGACCCCACCTCGTAGGACAGCCGGGTCTCCGCCGGCAGCGCCAGCAGACGCTGGAAGTGAGTGGGGACCATCAGCGTCGACGCGACGCTGTGAGTGCTGATGAGGTCCAGGATCCGCTCGGCGTCGAAGCGGCCGAGAACGACCACCGGTTCGCCCGACAGCAGATGGCGGATGGAGGTGAGTGGCCCGTTGTGCTGGAGGGGACCGACGACGAGATGGGGTCCGGCGGGATAGCCGGACCGTGCCGCCACCGCCTGCTGGAACGCGGCCGCGTTCGGCGCGGAGCCGGGCAACCAGCGAACCTCGGTGCCGCGCGCCCGCCCCGTCGTACCCGAGGTGTAGACGAGCGGCGGTCGCGCCGGCCGCTCGGCGAGGTCGGTCGGGAGGGCCGCCGGTGTCGAGATCAGGTCCTGCCAGTCGAGGTGCGCAACCGACTGCGGGAGCCGAACCGGTGCGTCGACGTTGTGGGTGATCACCGTGGTGGCAGCCCCGGCGGCGGCCTCCGCCGCCGCGTCGAAGCCCGACGGGCCGGTCACGACCGCGACGCATGCGGCGTCGTTGAACTGGTCAGCCATCTCGCCCGCCGTCAGTTGACGAGAGACCGCGACGGTTCCGACACCGGCCCCGATCGCGGCCACATGGGCCAGTAGCGTCTCGACGCGGTTCTCGCCGATGATCGCGATCCGATCATCGGGTCCGGGAGCCACCGTGCGCAGCGCGGAGGCGAGTCGGCCAAGTGTCTCAGCTGTGTATTGCCATGTGAGGCAATTGGAATCGTCGGCCAGGGCGAGGCCGGCGGGGTCGGTTGCCGCGCGATCTCGGATCCGGTCGAGCATCGGTCACCACTCCTTCGCACGGGTTGTCTGCGCACTCATCGTCGGGTTAACTGGAGTGCAAGTCAAGTAAGGGTCGGAAGTGAGCCGCAGTAGGCGACTAACTTGATAGTGATTCTACTAACAATCGTCTACAGTAGTGACACATACTGCAGAAGCGATCAACAAAGTCTGCGGTCCGGCGACACTCCACAGCCGCCCCACCTGCACAGTCAGCACAGAGAGGTGTCATGGTGACCACCACCGAGACCAGCGTCGCGGTCGCGACCGACCGACCGACCCGGCCCCCGGAGCCGATGCCCGGACGGGACGTCGTCCTCGACCTCCACCGCCGCATGGTGCGCATCCGGCAGTTCGAGACCGAGGCCGGGAAGCTGATGGAGGGCGGCAAACTCCCCGGCTTCCTGCACCTCTACGTCGGACAGGAGGCCGTCGCGGCCGGTGCCATGAGCAACCTGCGCGACGACGATCAGATCTCCTCGACGCACCGCGGCCACGGTCACGCCGTCGCCAAGGGCGCCCAGTTCCGCCAGATGTTCGCCGAACTCTTCGGGCGCGTCGATGGCTACTGCAAGGGACGCGGCGGATCGATGCACATCAATGACCTGTCGATCGGCATGCTCGGCGCCAACGGCATCGTCGGCGGCGGCATCCCGATCGCGGTGGGGGCCGCCTTCGCGGCCAAGTACCGCGGTGACGACTCCGTCGCGATCCCGTTCTTCGGTGACGGAGCGAGCAACATCGGCGCCTTCCACGAAGCCGCAAACCTGGCCGGCATTCTCGAGCTCCCGGTCGTGTTCGTCTGCGAGAACAACGGTTACGCCGAGTTCACGGCGCTGAGAAACCACATGAAGCTCGAGAACGTGGCCGACCGCGCTGCGGCCTACGCGATGCCGAGCGAGATCTGCGACGGCATGGACGCGATCGAGGTGCGCGCGGCAGTCGGACGGGCCGTCGAGCGCGCACGCAACGGCGGCGGCCCGTCGCTGGTGGAGGCCAAGACCTACCGCTACTACGACCACCAGGGTGTGAAGGGGCTGCGCAAGACCTACCGGACCCAGGACGAGGTCGAAGCCTGGATGGAGCGCGACGCGATCAAGCTGCTCGAAGCGCGCGCCGTCTCCGAAGGCGTCGCGACCGAAGCCGAATTCGCCCAGATCTGGGCCGAGGTCGACGCCGACGTCGTCGAATCCGTCGCGTTCGCCGAGAACAGTCCGTATCCCGACCCCGCCGACATCGCGCTCAACGTCTACAGCGTCTGACCCGGAGAAGCCGAGAACATGTCCACTGCAACAGAAACCATCGCAACTGAATCCGGCGCAGACAGCGCGGCTCCGGCAGCGCGGTCGACCACCTATGTGAAGGCCTTCAACGAGGGTGTCGCGCAGGTCATGCGCGAGAACGACGACGTCTTCGTGATCGGTGAGGACGTGGCCGCCTACGGTGGCGTCTTCCACATGTACGACGGCCTCCTCGCCGAGTTCGGGGAGCGACGCATGGTCGACACCCCGATCGCCGAGATGGGCTTGATCGGATTGGGCGTGGGGGCCGCGGCCCGCGGACTGCGACCGATCGTCGACATCATGTTCATGGACTTCCTCGCCGTCGCCCTGGATCAGGTCGTGAACCAGGCGGCGAAGATGAAGTTCATGTATGGCGGCGAGGTCAAGGTGCCCATGGTCATCGCCGTCGCCTACGGCGCGGGCGTCAGCGCCGGCGCACAGCACTCGCAGAGCCTGGAAACCTGGCTCGCACACACACCCGGGCTCAAGGTCGTCATGCCGTCGAATGCCCGGGATGCCAAGGGACTGCTGGTGTCCGCGGTGCGGGACGACAACCCGGTCGTCTTCATGCTCAACAAGGTGCTGCTCGGATCGCGCGGTGAGGTCCCGGAGGAGATCTACGAGATCCCGATCGGCGAGGCAGCCGTGCCGCGCGCCGGCGACGACGTCACCATCGTGGCGTTCGGCCGCATGGTGGCAGAGGCGCTGAAGGCCGCGGAAGCGCTGGCCGAGCACGGTATCTCCGCGGAGGTCATCGACCCCCGGTCGGTGCAGCCTCTCGACACCGCGGCGATCGTCGAATCTGCCCGCAAGACCAACCGCATCCTGGTGGTCCACGAGGCCGTGACCTTCGGCGGGATCGGGGCCGAGGTCGCGGCGCAGATCCAGGAAGAGGCCTTCGACCACCTCGACGCACCGGTGCTGCGTATCGGTGCGCCGTTCACCCCCGTGCCGTTCAGCACCCCGCTCGAGAAGTCCTACGTCCCGGACGCGGATCGGATCGTCGCCGGAGCGCGTCGACTCCTGGAAAGGAACTGATCGTGGCCGTCCAGATCGTCCTGCCCAAACTCGGTCTCACGATGCAGGAAGGTGTGATCGGCGGATGGGTGGCCGCGCCGGGCCAACGGGTCTCGTCGGGCGACACCCTGTTCCGGGTGGAGACGGACAAGGTCGACGTCGACGTGGAAGCCGAGGGTGAAGGAGTGCTCGCCACCGCCGTGGAGGCGGGCGCCGTGTTGCCCGTCGGCGCCGTGGTCGGATGGTTGCTCGCCGACGGCGAATCGGTGCCCGAAGGCGCGACATCGCCCGACGGTGACGCGGGGCCGGCGACGCCCTCACCGACTGATGCCTCATCCGAGGTGGCGCCGGCGGTGTCAGTGGACTCCGCCACCGCTGCCGCCGCCGGCGGTCGGCTCAAGGCCTCGCCGAATGCACGACGCGTCGCGGCGGAGGCCGGGGTCGATCTGACCAGGCTGACCGGCACCGGTCCGGGCGGGCGAATCGTATCCGAGGACGTCGAGGACTTCCTGGCCCGACCGCAGCCGGAACAGACCCAGGTCGAGCGGCCGGCGACGGTCGACAATCCGGGCGCAGCAGCAGGTTTCGTCGGTCCGGTGGTGCGCAAGCTCGCCGCCGAACTCGGCGTCGATCTCGCGACCGTGACCGGTAGCGGCATCGGCGGACGCATCACCCGCTCCGACGTCGAGCGCGCCGCAGGCGAAACCCATTCGGCTGTAACCCGATCAGCGGCACCGGCGGGGGGCGCTCGAACACCGGACGGGCCACGACCCGGCGACGTGATCCCGCTGCGCGGCATGCGAGGCGCCATCGCCCGGAACATGATGGACAGCCTGCACTCGATGGCTCAGCTCACCCACGGGTACGAGGTCGACGTCACCGAACTGGTCGCCACGCGCGCGGCCCTCAAGGTCGAGGCGGTCGAAGCCGGGCGCCGCGCACCGAGTCTCAACGACTTCGTCGTCCGGGCCGCCGCCCTCGCCCTACGCGAGCATCCGCTGCTCAACGCGGGAATCGTCGACGATCAGATCGTTCTCGCCGAACGCATCGACGTCGGTCTGGCCGTGTCCGTCGACGGTGGTCTCCTGGTTCCGGTCGTCCGGGACGCGGATCATCTGTCGGTCAGCGCGATCGCGGACCGGACCCGCGAACTCGCGACCGCCGCACGTGGGGGAACGCTCGGACTCGACGACCTCGAGGGAGCCACCTTCTCGGTCAGCACCCTCGGTGCCCACGGGATCGACTTCTTCACCCCGGTCATCAATCCGGGCAACGTGGCGATCCTCGGTGTGGGCCGTGTCAAGGACGGATTCCGGTGGGAGGATGACACTCCGGTGCGCACGCAGGTGCTCACCCTCAGCCTGACGTTCGACCACCGCGCGGTCGACGGAGTGCCTGCGGCCGAGTACCTGCGCACGGTCGGGCAGATCCTGGGGCGGCCGCTCACCCTCCTGTCCGGGATCTGACCGTGGAACCCTCGACGCCACCCCTCGTCGACGAATCGCTGTTCGCGCAACTCGATCCACCGGTCCTGGCCGGCTCGGACTGCGCGGACTGCGATGTCGTCGTCTTTCCGGCCGCCGCTCGCTGTCCCGGGTGCTCGGGTACCACGGTGTCGCGAGTTCCACTGCCGCGGCGCGGCACCGTGTGGACGTGGACCGAACAGGCGTTCCCGCCGAAACCGCCCTTCCAGGTCTCGGATTCGGGATTCGAACCGTTCGTCGTCGCCTACGTCGACCTGGGCGTGGTCCTGGTCGAGTCGCGGGTGCTCTCCCGGGTCGCGATAGGTGACGAGGTCGAGTTGCGCCTCTCGGCGCTCGACGACTGCACCACCTTTGCGTTCGAGAAGGTCGCGGCATGACTCGCCGGGATGTGCACATCGTCGGAGCCGGGATGCATCCCTTCGGCCGGCACAACGGCGTGAGCGGAATGGACATGGGCGAACACGCCCTGCGTTCCGCTCTCGTCGATGCCGGTCTGGGCTGGGAGGCCGTCGATGCCGCCGTCGGCGGCAGCAACGTCTCCGGCAAACCGGACTCACTGGTGAGTCGGCTCGGTCTGACCGGCATCCCGTTCGTCACCGTCAAGAATGGTTGTGCCACGGGCGGTGTCGCGCTCGCGACCGCCACCGACATGATCACGTCCGGCCGCGCGGACATCGTCGCCGTCGTCGGTTTCGACAAACACGAGCGTGGTGCCTTCGGCTCCGACCCGGCCGCCTACGGTCTGGGGCCCTGGTACGCCCGTTCCGGGATGATGGTCACCACCCAGTACTTCGCCATGAAGACCCGCCGGTACTTCGCCGAACACGGCCTCGACGACTCGCTGTTGGGTGCCGTCGCCGAACGCGCCTTCGCGAACGGCGCCGACCACCCGATGGCATGGCGGCGAAAGTCGCTGTCCGAGGCCGAGATCCTCTCCGCTGCCCCGGTCAACAGTCCGCTCACCCAATACATGTTCTGTTCGCCGGGCGAGGGCGGGGTCGCGCTCATCCTCGCCTCCGGCGAACGGGCCCGCGATCTGTGCGACAAGCCCGTCCGGTTGGCCGCCGCGGAGGTGCGGACACGACGCTTCGGGTCGTTCGAGGTGTTCTCGCCGTGGTTGACCCCACGGCCGGTGCACAGCCCCAGCATCGACGCGGCACGCGCAGCGTTCACGGCCGCGGGAGTCGGGCCTGCGGAGGTCGACGTCGCGCAGGTGCAGGACACCGACAGCGGTTCGGAGATCATCCATCTCGCCGAGACCGGACTCTGCGGTCACGGTGAACAGAACGAGATGATCCGTTCCGGCGCCACCGACTTCGACGGCCGCACGCCCGTGAACACCGATGGTGGTTGTCTCGCCAACGGTGAGCCGATCGGGGCCTCCGGTCTGCGGCAGGTCCACGAGGTCGTACGCCAGCTGCAGGGTCGTGCCGAGGGTCGGCAAGTCCCTGGCGGCCCGCGAGTCGGATTCACACATGTCTATGGCGCGCCGGGACTCTCGGCGTGCACAGTCCTGACTGTTTGAGGAGGATGCCGATGTCGGCACCGGCACACACGGCCATCGGGGCGGACGAATCGGGGCTGGAGGCGTTCCGCGCCGAGGTTCGCGACTGGCTCGCCTCGGTCGCCGCGCCGCGATCGGTCACGCCGCAAGGGTCCGCCGACCTGGCGGTGTTCCGCAACCTCTCCGACGAGAAGGAGCGGGAGCTGCTGGACGCGGCGCGACGCTATCGACGCCAACGGTTCGATGCCGGATACGGCGCCCTGACCCTGGCGCCGGAGCATGGTGGCCGCGGGCTGCCGGCATCGTATGCGTCCGAGGTGGCTCGTGCCGAGCTCGAGTTCGAGGTCCCGCCGTCGACCGAATTGATCAGTGTCACGACAGGACTCGTCGGTCCCGCGGTTGCCATGTTCGGTACCGGGAGCCAGCGCGCGGAGTATGCGACGCCGCTGCTGCGAACCGACCTGCTGGCCTGTCAGCTCTTCAGCGAACCGGGCGCGGGATCAGACCTGGCGTCGCTGTCCTGTCGCGCGGTCCGCGACGGCGACGGGTGGCGAATCGACGGACAGAAGGTCTGGTCGTCGGGCGCGCGCTTCGCCGATCTCGGCATGCTGCTCGCGCGCACCGACCCCGACCTCCCCAAACACAAGGGCATCACCGCCTTTCTCATCCCGCTAGATGCGCAGGGTGTGGAGATCCGGCCGATCCGGCAGATGAGCGGCGGGGCCTCGTTCAACGAGGTGTTCCTCAACGACGTACGCATTCCGGATACCGCGCGTCTGGGCGACATCGGGCAGGGCTGGAAGATCGCCGGTGCCACACTGGCGTTCGAGCGGACAGCCTCGGGGTCGGTCACCCGGAAGAAGGGCGGCTCCGTCGCCGCACTCGTCGAGCTCGCCCAGCAGGTGGGGTCCTCCGACGACCCGGTCATCCGCCAGCAGCTCGCCGACGTGTACATCCGGGCAGAGCTGCGCAAGGCCACTGCCGACCGGGTGGCGCGCGCGGCGGCCGCCGGACGATCGCCGGGTCCGGCCGCATCCGTCGGCAAGCTCATGGCGTCGGATGTGCTGGTCCGCATCGGCGAGATCGCCGCCGATCTGCTCGGCAACGATGTTGCGGTGGACTGCGACCCGGGCCGGTTCGCCTGGACCGAACATCTGCTGGGCAGTCCCGGCTATCGCCTCGCGGGCGGGACAGATCAGATCCAGCGCAACATCATCGGGGAACGAGTCCTCGGACTCCCGCCGGAGCCGCGCGTCGACAAGGATCGGCCGTTCTCGGCTCGGGACCGCCGCTGAGGTGTGCCACCCCGCTCCCTGATCCGAAAGAAGCGACGAGCCTTCTGCTCCCTGATCCGAAAGAACCGCATAACCTCTGCTCCCTGAGGTGCGAGGAGCGGAAGCCGCCGGGCCGAGCAAGCGATGAAGGAGCGCGTCGAGGTCGACGAGCCTCGAAGGGCCTGGTGAGACACGTTGTGAGACCCTTCGTGGCTCGCTTCGCTCGCACCTCAGGGAGCATGGATTTCGGACACTCACAAGTGTTCTTTCGTGGTCCACGACGGCCGCCAGGCCGCAGAAACCGAGCCTTCTGCTCCCTGAGGAGCGCCCGGAGCTTGCGGAGGGCACCGAGCCTTCTGCTCCCTGAGGTGTGAGGAGCGATAGCGACGAGCCTCGAAGGGTCCGGCGACTGAGGTTGCGAGACCCTTTTGCGAAGCTCGCTCCTCAGGGAGGGCAGCTCACCAACCCAGGGTGACAGCCAGTCGTTCGCGGTGAAAGCTGCTGGTTCCCAACAACTGTGCGTCGGCTCGTGCGCGGCGGAAGTACAGGTGGCAGTCGTGCTCCCAGGTGAATCCGATGCCGCCGTGCAGCTGTAGCGCTTCCGCGCTGACGGTTCGGTAGGCATCGCTGCACCATGCGCGCGCGAGAGACGACGCCTCGGCGAGATCGTCGGCATCGACGGCGCGGGTGACCGCCGAGCGTGACGACTCGACCAGGACGAGGAGATCGGCCAACGTGTGTTTCACGGCCTGGAAGCTGCCGATCGCGCGGTCGAACTGCCGTCGTTCCTTCACGTAGTCCACGGTGTGGTCGAGACTCCGCTGCGCGCCTCCGACCTGTTCCGCGGCGAGCACGATGCACGCGACGTCGAGCGCCGGCAGGACGACGGACTCGGGCGAGGCGACGTGGAGCCGGCGCGCCGGCACCTGCGACAGTGTGACCGCGGCGTGTGCACGAGACAGGTCGAGCGTGGGCAGCGGAGTCGCCGAAACCCCCGCATGCGTTGCGTCGCAGAGGAACAGTGCGGGACCGTCCGGGGTCCGGGCGGGTACGACGAACCACCTCGCCCCTGCGGCGCCGAGGGCCGAGGCGGTCACGCCGCTCACCGTCTCGCCACCGGCGCCCGATGTGGTCTCGAACGGGATGCTGTCGGCGTCGTACCAGCCGTGTCGGTCGAGGCCGAGGAGCGCGGCGGGTGCGCCGGCAGCGATCTCCTCGAGTGCGTCGTCGGCGCCCCCCGCGCCGATCAGCACCTGCGCGGCCAGGACCGTCGAGAGGAAGGGCACCGGCAGGACTCCGGCGCCCAGTTCCTCCGCGACGACGACCAGCTCGGCTAGTCCGCCCAGGCCGCCGAGGCTCTCGGGGACACCGATCGCGGCGACACCGATCTGCTCGGCGAGCACCGACCACGCCCGCGAATCCCACCCGGGTCCGTCGAGATCCAGGTCGCGACACACCGCCGGCCCGCCCAGGGAGTCGACGGCGTCACGTACGGCCAGCCGCAGATCGTCGAGTTCGGTTGCCATGAACAGCCTTTCAGTCGGCGTTGAGCACCGCGCGCGCGGCCGCGAGGCGGGCGACCGGCACCCGGCGCGGCGAGCACGACACATAGTGCAGACCGACGGAGTTCAAGAACTCGATCGACGACGGGTCGCCACCGTGTTCGCCACACACGCCGAGCTTGATCTCCGGCTTGGTGCTGCGCGCGAGGAGTGTCGCCCGCGACACGAGGGCACCGACACCGTCGGGATCGAGGACGGCGAAGGGGCTGTCGGTCAGCAGGCCGTGCTCTAGGTAGTGGGTGAGCATGGTCTTCTCGACGTCATCGCGGGAGAACCCGTAGGTGAGCTGGGTCAGGTCGTTGGTGCCGAAGGAGAGGAAGTCGGCATCGTCGGCGAGTGAGCCGGCCAACAGGGCGGCGCGTGGAGTCTCGACCATGCTGCCCACCTTGTAGGGCACCGACACACCGGTATCGGCGGTGACCGAGGCGGCCGCCTCGTGGACCTGCGCGATGGCCCGGGCCAACTCTCCCGGCAGGGACACGAGCGGGATCATGACCTCGAGCTGCGGGTTCAGTCCTTCGGCGGAAACAGCGACCCAGGCGCGGAACAGCGCCTCGGCCTGGGCCGGGTACAGCCGCTTCTGGATCATCGCGAATCGCACGCCGCGCAGACCCAGCATCGGATTGGACTCGTGGGTGTCGGCGGCGCGTCGCGCCTGCTCCTCATTCCGGTACCGGCCGTCGGCGGGTAGGAACTCGTGCAGTGGAGCGTCGAGCAGTCGCACCGTGATGGGCCGGTCGCCGACGACGCGCAGCAGCTCGGTGAAGTCCGCTTCCTGCGCCGCGGTCAACGCGGTGATGGCCTCGATCTCCTCGGCCTCCGAGTCGGCGAGCACGAGCCGCTGCACGAGCGGAAGCTGGTCCCCGAGGAACTGATGTTCGGTACGGCACAGGCCGATTCCCTCCGCACCGAGGCGGAACGCGGTCGCCGCGTCCTCTGCGTTGTCGGCGTTGGCACGCACACCGAGTCGTCGGATGTCATCGGCCCAGCCCAGCAACCGGTCCAGTTCGGCGGACGGTTCCGCGGGGCGGATCGTCACGGCGCCTCGGTACACGTGGCCGGTGCGACCGTTCAGGGAGACGACTTCGCCCTCGGCCAGCGTCAGGTCACCGTTGGTCACGGTGCGGGCGGCCCGGTCGATCCGGAGCGACGTGGCGCCGCAGACCGCCGGACGACCGGCGCCGCGTGCGACGACCGCGGCGTGCGAGGCGAGTCCGCCGTTGGAGGTCAGGACGGCGGTGGCCGCCAGCAACGCGGGGACATCTGCGGGACTGGTCTCGGCCGCGACGAGGATCACGTTGCGTCCCTCGGCCGCCCACTGCAGCGCAGTGTCGGCGCTGAGTGCGATCTCGCCGGTGGCGGCGCCTGGCGACGCCGGGAGTCCCTGTGCGAGTAACTCTTCCGATCCGGTCAACTTGATCTGCGGATGGAGTAGATCCTGCATCAGATCCGGATCGAGCATCGCGACCGCCTCGCGGCGACCGATCGCGTGGTCGTTGACCAGGTCGACGGCGAGGGTGGTGACGGCCCTCGGCCCGGGATGTTCGACCGCTCCGGCGCTGAGCAGGGCCAGTTGGCGGTCGCGTACCTCGAACTCCACCTGGGCGACGCCGCGGAGGTGAGGTTCGAGGGTGGCGAAGATCTGGTCGAGGATGGCCGTCCCGCCCGGCATCGAGCCCAGCGGCTCGGCGGGACCCGGGTCGGGGTCGGTGCGACGGACGCCGAGATGGAAGACGCCATGCGGCGCATATCTGCCGGTCTCGAGATCCCGGCTCGTCGCTGATCCGTATCCCGATTCATTCCACGACCCCAGACGCAGGGCGCGGAGGTGCAGTGCGATGCCGAGGTCGTCGGGCAGGGAGAGTGCCTTTCGGGCGCGCTGCCCGCGGGGAGAGGCCCAGCGCGCAAGCATGGCCCGTGCCGCCAATCCGAGCTGTTCGGACGGGTCGGCAGGGTAGGCGACGCCTGTCGAGTCCTCGATCAGGTCCAGGAGTGCGGGTACGCGTGCGCGACTGTCGTGGTGGTCGTCGACGACGTCATCGAGGTCGTCTGGGTCGACACCCAGGGCGTTCTCGGCGACGAATCGGAGCGTCTCGGCCCACGAGTCGAAGATGTCGCGGTCGCGGCCGATCACCTCGACGAGCGCGTCGACGTTGCGAGTGGACAGGCCGATCACCGAGATGGCAGGCGGCAGCGCCGATACGGGCACGGGTGCGCTGCACCGCAGATGCATCAGCATCGGCCGGCGCTCGGTGCGCACGGCCGGCCAGATCCCGCGGACCGCGAGTTTCTCGAGGAGGTCGATGGCCACGCCCGCGGTCTCGCGGTTCGCGAGCTCTTCCCCGGCCCCGACGGGGATGGTCAGGCCGGGGACGACAGGCAGGCCCAGTCCGACGAGATTGTCCATCTCCTCGCCGTGGACCCCGAGGTCGGCGGCGCCGAGACCCCGCGCCCGGCCCTGGCCGTGCGGTACCGCGATCCTGGTGAGGGTGTGGACCGCACTCTCGGAGAGGGTCATCCTGCGGCGCCCGCGACGAGCTCCTCTTCGAGGGCCTCGTCCTGCGCGCGGGTGACGCCGAGCAGCATCAGAACATGTTGGTGGAGCCACATCCACACGGTGTGGTACCCGTCCGTCATCGGCGAGGTCAGGGAAGCGGTGTCCCCGTCGTCGAATCGCTCGAGGGCGACGCGGAGACG
Source organism: Gordonia sp. NPDC058843 (assembly GCF_042743165.1). NCBI lineage: Bacteria > Bacillati > Actinomycetota > Actinomycetes > Mycobacteriales > Gordoniaceae > Gordonia > Gordonia sp. NPDC058843. The sequence continues at coordinate 6,145 of NZ_JBHYNC010000019.1, read as the reverse complement.
GTCCCGGTGGTCGAGGAGCTCGGGAGTCGACTTGCCCGCGCGACGCAGGAGCTTGGACACGTCGGTGTGGATGTCGTCGAGCTGGTCACGGATCCGCGCGTCGTACTGGGCATCGGAGTGGTCGTTCGCCGAGCCGTCGGGACGGCACTGCCACGCGGTGCACAGCTCACGTAGCCGCCGGTTGACCGGGAGGAACGCGCGCAGGAACTCCATCAGTGCCTGCTCCTGCTCGCCGCCTTCCGGGAGTCGCACGAGGCGGCTCGCCTCGGCGATGCCGGCCGGTGTCGGCATGACCATCGGGCCCTTGGCCACGGCGTGCCCGGCATCGACGACAGCCTGTAGCTCCGCGCTGACCGGTCCGCGGTACATGCCCTTCATCACGAGTCCGACCAGCTCGTCTGCTGCGGTGGTCGGCGCCGAGGTGTTGATCGCTAGGTCGTTCATGATGCTCCTGCAGGCGATGGTCGGGCCCCAGGTCGGGGCGTGGTGTGTGCCGGCCGGCGAGTGGCCGGTCGGACAGCTGTGACGCTGCTCATAAACTACCCAAATAGTAGTGCATGTCAAGAAAGTTGGCGAAACTGTGAACAGAGTTTGACGCTAGGCGCACTTACTTGACAGCGAGTGCTCATTGACGGCTAGTGTTGACCTGTGACGGCCGCCACTGCGCGGACGACGGGCAGAGAGGCGCGACATGACGAGGACAGCAACCGGATCGACCCCGGGGGTCGCCACCGGCGGCACACCGGAAGCCGTCGGGGCGCTGGATCGCGACGCGCACTACATCGGCGGGCGGTGGGTGCCGTCGTCGTCCGACGCCCGGATCGAGGTACGGGAGGCAGCGACCGGTGAGGTTCTCGCGCGCGTGCCCGACGGGGACGCCGCGGACTGCGACGCCGCGGTCGAGGCGGCATCGGTCGCCTTCCAGTCCTGGTCGCAGGTGCCGGTGGCGGACCGGGTGGCCGTGCTCCGGCGCTTCGCCGACGAACTCGCCGCCCGCGAGGACGACCTCGCGAGGATCATGACGCGCGAGGTCGGTACCCCGATCAGTCGTTCGCGCACCGTGCAGGTGGGTCTCGGAGTCGCGGTCTTCCGGACGATGGCCGATGCACTGGAGGCCTTGCCGCTCGAAGAGCGTCGCGGCAACTCGCGCATCCTGCGGGTGCCAGCCGGCGTCGTCGGCGCCATCACGCCGTGGAACTATCCGCTGTACCAGCTGGCCGCGAAGGTGGCCCCCGCGCTGGCGGCGGGGTGCACCGCGGTGGTCAAACCCAGCAGCGTCGCGCCGCTGGCGGCCTTCGCCGTGGCTGACATCGCCGACCTCATCGGACTCCCGGCCGGCGTGCTCAATGTGGTGTCGGGTCCGGGCCGCGAAGTCGGCCAGCGACTCGCAACCAATCCGGGTGTCGATCTGGTGAGTCTCACCGGGTCCACCTCGGCCGGTGCCACAGTCGCCGAACTTGCTGCATCGGGAATCAAGAAAGTCGCCCTGGAACTAGGCGGTAAGTCGGCCTTCATCCTGGCTCCCGGCGCGGATCTGGAGTCCGCCGTAGCGGCAGCGGTACGCGGCTGCTTCGTCAACAACGGTCAGACCTGCGCGGCGACCACGCGTCTGCTGGTGTCGCGGGAGGATCTGGCCCGAGTGGAGGAACGGGTGGCCGAGCTCGTGCACGCGATGACGGTCGGCGATCCGCTCGACCCGTCGATCGACGTCGGGCCGATGGCCTCGGCCGGCCAGCGACGCGTCGTACTCGGGTTCCTCGAGTCCCTTCCGGGCGCCGCGCGCGTCCTCGCCGGCGGCGCCGGCCCGGTACCGGGCCTCGAGCCCCGGCTGGCCGGGGGATACTTCGTCCGGCCCACCGTCGTGAGCGGGGTCGACAACTCGACGCAGATAGCCCGTGAGGAAGTGTTCGGTCCGGTTCTGACCATCTTGGCGTATTCCGATGTCGACGAGGCGGTGTCGATCGCGAACGACTCGGATTATGGGCTCTCCGGAGCGGTCTTCGCCGCCGACGACGACGCGGCGGTCGCGATCGCGCGACGGTTGCGCACGGGTCAGGTCGCGATCAACGGTGGACGCTTCAACCCGATGGCCCCGTTCGGGGGCATGAAGAAGTCGGGCATCGGTCGTGAACTCGGGCCCGACGGTCTCGAGGAGTACTTCGAGAAGATCTCGCTGCAGATGCCGGCGTGAGTGGGACCGGGCACAGGGGATCCGGGGCACCGAGAGGAGAACGATCTATGACCACCGATCACGAGGCGATCGTGTCGCTGATGGCTCGCTTCGCGCGCGGGATCGACCTGCGCGACTGGGACCTCTATCGTTCGGTCTTCACCGACGAGATCGACATCGACTACTCGAGCTACCGGGCGGGCCACGCCGGCCGCTTCCGCGCCGACGACTGGGTACAGCGCGGTCGGATGCTCTTCCCCGGACTTGCGGCTTCCCAGCACTTCCTGTCGAACCACGACATCACCGTCGATTCGGAGACCGGCACGGGCCGCGTGGTCACCTATGTCCGGGCCGAGCATGTGCTGCCGAATGCGGGAGGCGACGCGATGTTCACGATCGGCGGTTATTACACCGACGACGTGGCGCTGGTGGACGGGGAGTGGCGAATCTGTGCGAAACGGCTGACCGTGCTGTGGAATTCGGGCAATCCGCAGGTGCTCTCGCTCGCACGTGAGCGGGCGGCCGAACTGCTCGGCGCGACAGTCTAGAGTTCGCGCACGCCGACGGCATTCGGCCCATCGATCGGCGGCCGCGGCGACCTTCGTTCAGAGCCAGAGGATCGAGCAACTACAGGAGAGGGTGGGAAGATGTCGTCGACGCGCCTCGTCTCGCTCGCGTCGTTGTCCGCGTTGGCGGTACCACCACCGCGATTCATCGAGTACGCGGCGGCCGGTGGATTCGACGCGGTCGGAGTTCGGGTGTCCGATCGACCGGGGGAACGCGGACACCTGCTCGGCGAGGGATCGCGTCTGCTCGCCGACACCCTGCTCGCCTTGGACGACCACGGTCTGGACGTACTCGACGTCGAGGTCGTGAAGATCCACCCCGGTTCGTCCCGATCCGACTGGGAGCCGGTCCTGTTCGCAGGCGCCGCGCTGGGCGCCCGGTATCTGATCGCCACCGTCCTCGACGACGATCGTGACCGTGCCGGCGACAATCTCGCCGCACTGACGCAGGCGGCCGCGCAGTACGGACTGCGCTGCTGTCTGGAACCGATGGTCTTCACCGCTGTCCGCGACCTCCGGGCAGGCCGCATACTGCTCGACGAATCGGAGGCCACCGGAGCCGGGCTTCTGCTCGATGCCCTGCACTGGTCGCGTGCCGGCGGCACCGTCGACGGACTCGACACCGAGGTCGCGCACGGGCGGATTCCGTACTGGCAGCTGTGTGACGCCCGCATGGCCGGTCCGGCGCGCGACGACACTGCGGCGATGACCGAGGCCCGGGGCAATCGGCTGCCACCAGGCGCGGGCGCTCTGCCATTGCGTCGACTGGCTGCTGCCATCGGGCCGTCCGCGTCGGTCAGTGTCGAGGTCCCGTCGGCCCGCGGTGCCGCCGACCCGCGCCGCTGGGCGATCGAACTGGGCACCGCCACCCGCCGCTTGCTGGCCCGCGTACCCGCCTTGCCCGAGAACCCCGACGCCGCCGCGTCCCACCGGTACCCGGCTCCCGGGAACCACGATTCGAAAGTACCGTCATGACCTCACACCCCAAGCGCCCGTTTCGCTTTGCTGCTCAGGTGTACCGATCCGAGACCGGTGCGCAGTGGCGGGAGACAGCTCGCATGGTCGAGGACCTCGGCTACTCGGCGCTGCACGTGTCCGATCACTACATCGGCCCCGGCCCCGCGTTGGACCCGACCGCCCACCGGCCGGTCACCCTGGCGCCGATCACCAGCATGGCCGTCGCCGCGGAGGTCACCGACGAGCTGGTGATCGGGTGCCGGATGTTCTGCACCAGCTATCACGAGCCCGTCGTTCTGGCGAAAGAGGCTGCGACGCTCGCGATGTTCGCTCCCGGGCGCATCGAGGTCGGATTGGGCGCCGGTTGGCTCGGTGCCGAATACGAGGCGATGGGCGTACCGTTCCCGCCTGCGGGTGACCGCGTCGATCGTCTGGCTGCGACCGTCGAGTTGTGTCAGCAGCAGTTCCTCGGTACACCGATCGACGTCGACCGCGGAGGCGTGCGCGCCACCGGGTTCGCGCCCCTCCCCGTACCGGAGACGGCTCCGCCCATCATGATCGGTGGCGGCGCCCGACGCGTACTCACGCTCGCCGGTGCCACCGCCGACATCGTGAGCATCAACTTCAACAACCGGTCGGGCAAGCTCGGCTCCGACAGCGTGGCGACGTCCACGGTCGCCGAGACCCGCAAGAAGCTCGACTGGGTCCGCGCCGGTGCCGGCGACCGGATGGCCGACATCGAACTGGAGACCGGGGCGTACTTCGTCGCGATCGACGGCGCCACCGACGTCACCGAGGAATCACTCTGTGAACGAACGGGTTTCACCTCCACCGAGCTCCGGTCGTTCCCGCACGCCCTCGTCGGATCGGTCGACGACATCTGCGAACAGCTCGAGCAACGGCGCGAGGAGTTCGGGTTCTCCTACTTCACCATCGGCGACCGGGCTCTGGAACAGTTCGCCCCGGTCGTTGCCCGCATGACAGGGAAATGAGGAACCGATGAGCACGACGACCGCGCCCCGATATGTCCGAGTGGCCGAGCCGGGAGTGATCGAGACCACCACCGATCCGGACACGACGCCCGGTGCAGGCGAGGTGATCATCGACATCGGATATTGCGGCATCTGTGCGACCGACACCCACGGTTATCAGTCGGCCGGTCTTCCTCCCGCGGTGTTCGGCCACGAGTGGATGGGCACGGTCTCCGCAGTGGGCGAGGGGGTTTCGCACCTGCGGATCGGCCAGCGTGTGGTCGCGGGTGTCGGGCCGGCGTGCGGTGTGTGTGCGCAATGCCGCGCCGGGCACGCGGACAACTGCGATCTCGCGTTCGCCGAGGCCAACGGGATCTCCCCCGGCGCAGCCGCCCACGGAGGCTTCGCCGACCGATTGCGGGTCTCCGCGCGCCGCGCGATCCCGGTCCCCGACAACCTGTCGGACATCGAGGCGGCACTGATGGAACCCGCCACCGTCACCTATCACGCGGTGCGTCGAGCACGAGTTCCACTGGGTGCCAACGTGGTGATCCAGGGCGCAGGACCGATCGGCCTGCTCACCGCGCAGCACGCACGAGCGGCGGGCGCCGGCCGCATCGTCGTGTCCGAGCCGTCCCAGGCCCGCCGGGACGCCGCCACGGCGCTCGGCTTCACCGATGTCGTCGACCCGACCGAGCTCGAGCAGCGACTCGACGAGCTGACCTCCGGACTCGGCGCCGACGTTGTGTTCGAGTGTTCGGGGGTGGCCTCGCTATTCCAACCCAGTGCTGAACTGGTCCGCCGCGGTGGGACATTGGCGCTGCTCGGGTATCCCGGCACCGACTCGTCGGTGAGCTATGGGGACTGGCAGAGCCGCGAGCTGACCGTCATCGGCTCGCTCGCGTACACGCACTCCGACTTCCTCGGCGCGATGACTCTGGTCGCCGAAGGGCGCATCGACGTGGCGTCGATGCACAGCGGGACCATCGGTCTCAGCGACCTGGAATCGATGTTCGCCGAACTCGATTCGGGGCGCAGCTCGCACACCAAGGTGCTCGTCGACCCGCGGCGGTGATTCCGCGCCCTCCGCCCTGAGGTGTGAGCGAAGCCCCCGCTCCCTGAGGTGTGAGCGAAGCCCCCGCTCCCTGAGGTGTGAGCGTAGCCCCGCCCCCGCTCCCTGAGGTGTGAGCGAAGCGCACGTTCTGCTCCCTGAGGTGCGAGCGAAGCGCACGTTCTGCTCCCTGAGGTGCGAGCGAAGCGAGCCTCGAAGGGTCCTGGTGAGATACCTCGCCAGACCCTTCGAGGCTCGTCGCTATCGCTCCTCGCACCTCAGGGAGCAAAACGTTCGTCGCTATCGTTCCTCAGGGAACAAAACGTTTGTCGCTCCTCGCACCTCAGTATCTGCGGCCTAGCGGCCGTCGTGGACCACGAAAGAACACTCGTGAGTGTCCGAAATCCATGCTCCCTGAGGTGCGAGCGAA
>NZ_JBHYNC010000018.1:0-91932 GCF_042743165.1 Gordonia sp. NPDC058843 | reverse complement strand
TCATCGAGGTTCTCGATGAATCGATCGCCGACCTGCTGCGCACTCGGGTCGGGTCGTGGTCGACCTCGGGTCTGCGTGACATGATCGACCGTCTGGTCTTCGGCCACGACGCCGACGCGGTCCGCCAGCGGCGCCGCGAAGCGCTCGACAAGCGTGGCGTGTGGACGGAGAACCACGGCGACGGGACCGGTGAGATCACCGCGGTCATGGCCGCGGAGAACATCCGGGCCTGCGACGCCTCGGTGCGGGCGCTCGCCGCATCGGTGTGCGACCGTGATGGGCGCACCCTCGGGCAACGTAAGTCCGATGCCATGTGCGCGTTGCTCACCAACACGGTGTTCACGTGCGCCTGCGGTCAGTCCGAGTGCACCGCCACACCTTTCGATCCTGCCGATGCGGGGCCAGGCACCGAGATCGTCATCCACGTCGTGACCGACGCCGACACCCTCGCCGGCGGGTCGGGCCCCGGGTGGGTCGACGGGCACGGAGTCATCTCCGACGAACACGTACGCGACCTCGCCGCACGGCCCGACGCCACCATCCGACCGGTGACCCCGCCACGTACCCCACCGTCGCGAATCGTCGCCGACTACGAGCACACGCGAACCGCGAATGCCGTCGCACCACAGCATGATACGGACACAGTGGTGGTCTTTCCGGGTGCCCAACCGGGTGACCCGTATCGGCCGACCACTGCGTGTGCGGAGTTCGTGCGGGTGCGTGACGGTTACTGCACTGAACCGGGTTGCACGCGTTCGGCATTCACCGCCGATGTCGATCATGTCGCCGAGTACGACCACGCACATCCTGCCCGCGGGGGTGCGACCTGCAGTGAGAACCTCAACGCCAAGTGCCGTGCCGGTCATCTGCACAAAACGCACGGCGAGTGGACGGATGTGCAGTACCGCAACGATGAGGGTCGTCTGGTCACCGAATTCGTGACTCCGGAGGGGTTCGTCATCCCCGGCGAGGCCGAAACCCTCGAGGACCTCTTCCCCAACCTGCGTCGTATCCGGTTCGAGCAAGCCGCGAAAGCCCCACCGAATCCGCGGATCATCGTGCCCGAGCGGCCACACCGACAACCACGCACGATCACCGAACGAACCGCCGCGAAACACGCGAAGCGGCGAGAAGAACGTGCGCGGAACAAGGCACAGCGCGAAGCGAACCGACATGCCCTGACCGCGGCGGCCAACCGTCAACCGAACACCGATGACAACCCGCCGCCGTTCTGAGTGGCTGCGGTTTCTGGGTGGTTGGGGCTGCAGTGTCCGGAGGCTAAGCCCGCGGGTACCCGTTCGAGTCGGCGGGAGTTGCGTCCCCGTTGCCGTTACCGCCCGACCCCTTCGGCGGACGGGTGAGCCGCTTGGGAAGTCGTTCGGCGAGGCCACCCAGAGGTGCGACCGTCTGGTTGAGCAGGTCCACGGTCTCGGCCAGTTCGTGCACCGTGTCCTGCATCGCGAGCAGGTTCGGCGCGAGCTGCCCGATGACCTCGGTCAGCTCGGTGATCCGGTCCAGCGGACCGCCGGGTGCGATGGCCCGCTCGACGGCGCCGTCCTCACCGACGAGTTGATCGAGCAGCCCACCGTCCGCGGCGAGCCGGTCGAGGATGCCCCCGGCCGCGGTGACCTTCTCCAGCACGCCGTCCGGTGCCGTCAGCTTGTCGACGATTCCGCCCTCGGAGGTCAGACGTTCGAGAATGCCCTCGTTCTCGGTGAACTGATCGACGACGCCGCCTGCACGGGTCAACCGGTCGAGGGGGCCGTCCTTGGCGGTGAGACGGATCAGAATGCCGCGTTCGTCAGCCATCTGATCGAGGAGCCCGCCTTTGGCGGTGAGCTTCTCGAGCGGGCCGTCTGGTGCGGTCAGGCGGTCGATGACGCCGCCCGGGTTCAGCAACCGTTCCAACGGGCCACCGTTGGCGAGGATGCGCCCGAACGGCCGGTCGGGCCCGAGTAGCTCCGACAACTGGTTGAGCAAGGCGAGCGGCGTGCGAGCACTGCCCAGCTCGTCGGCGTCGACCCCGACGGCCAGCGCGAGTTCGTGCTGGACGCTGCTCGCGGTGACCCGGGCGATCGTGACGGCGGACTCCGCGGCGCTCAACACCACGCCGGTCACCGCGAATCCGACCCGGAACGGCAGCTCGACGAGTGCGCGGCCGGGATCGAGCGCGGCCTGCCGACGCTCGACACCGCGTCCACCGGGGACGGGGCGGTCGGGGAGTGGCCGATCCGGAAGGGACTCCATGGTGTCCGACCCTAGGCCAATGGGTGTTCGTTCGGGGTGAGGGTTGCGCTATTCCGGCGGGCGGTGTCGCTACCGACTTTCGGTGCCGGACGTCTGTGCGGCCTTGGCGGCTTTTGCCGCCTTCTTGAAGTCGCGGACCTTCTGCAGCGAATCCGGGTCGGTCACGTCGGCGACCGAACGGAACCCCTTCTTGCTGTAATCGCCGGCGACCTTGGTCCAGCCTGACGGTTTGACGTCGAGCTGCTTGGCGACAAGGGCGACGAAGATCTTGGCCTTCTGGTCGCCGAACCCGGGCAGGGCGCGCAACCGCTTCATGAGGTCGGCGCCGTCGGAGGCCTCGGTCCAGATACGCGAGGCATCGCCGTCGTACTCCTCGGCGACGACCTTCGCGAGTGCCTGAACCCGGCCGGCCATCGAACGTCCGTAGCGGTGGATGGCCGGGGGAGTGGCGCACAGGTCGGCGAACGCCTCGGGCTCGGCGTCGGCGATCTCGACCGGATTCATCGTGCCGAATCGGTCGCGGATCTTGGCCGGCCCGGCGAACGCCCGTTCCATCGGGAACTGCTGGTCGAGGAGCATTCCTGTCAGTAGGGCGAACGAATCGCTGGAGAGGAGTTCGTCGGCCGCGGGTTCCTGGGCGATCTGGATCTTCGGCATGGGTCGATTCTGGCAGACGGCGCCCCCCGCGCGGCTCTAGACTGCCTCCATGGTCAGCGGGGAGAACACGGTCGGCTTCGACAACAGCAGGCGTCGGCGAGGGCGCGTCGGGGCGGGGACGATCGCGACGATGGTCGCAACCGTGATGGGGTTGGCGGTGTCGCTGTTCGGGACGGGCGTCGCGGCGGCCGCGCCGGCAGACGACGGCGCGAACTACGTCACCACCCTGCGGTGCGACAGCGTCAACCCGTGGCCCGCGGGCACGGTCAAGGTCCGGGTGGACGTGTTCAACCAGATCCGGCACCCCGCCGACGGTCTGCCCGGCCCGGTCATCGCGCTCATCGGCACCGACCGCGCCAAGCGCGTCGCGCTCGAATACACCTACGAGGTGTCGGTGTCGTGGCGGAATCTGCGTACCGGACGGTCCGGTGTGACGACGGTTCCCGGCCGTGGCTACACCGTCAAGTGGCAGGTCGACATCCACCCGGGAAGCGGTCCGGTGAACTTCACGATCCGCCAGAAGATCGGTGCGCTCGCGTTCTTCCCGATGACCAACCCGAAGTACTCGACGTGCTCGGATCGCGCTGTCGCGTGACCTACCGGTCGGCGAGTCCGCCGATCAAGAGGTACTGCGCGGTGAAGTAGCTCGCGAGCACCCAGGCCTCGCCGGCCATCCGAAGGCGAGGGTTTGCGACCAGGTGGCGCCGGTTGATGATCGCCAGGTCCGACAGCAGGAAGAACCAACCGCCGGCTCGCATGCGCGGCTGCGGGGAGGGCACGTCCGACGCCAGCGCCGACATCGTCGCGAGTGTGTTGCCGTATGTACTCAGAACCGGCAGCAACGCGGGGCGGTGGCGGGCCAGCACCGTCGCCGACTGGGCGAGGATGCCCACCCGCGGTGCGATGGTACGGACCGACGGTCGTCCGCCCGCGCGCCACATCGCGGCCGCGTAGCTCAGCTGTGCACCCGCGAAAGAGGTTGCACCCCTGCGGAGATACCGATCCTTGGTCGCCGGGTCGTCGCGTTCGAACTCCTCCTGCAGCATCAACCGGTCGCCTGCCGCCGAGAACCCGAGCACGGCCGCCAATGCGACGGTGTCGGCGACCGGGCGGCGTCGAGCGCCTGCGGCCACCCGCGCCGCGAGCAGGATGATCGGCAGCGGCTTGGTGATCTCGGCGCTGCGTCGGCCACCGGCGGACCCGCTGACGGTCGCTGCCGCAGCGGCGGCCGCGTAGGCGATCCGGAAGGCTCGGTTCACCGGAGAATCCGTGCGACGAACCCACGGATGTCGTTGTCGGAGAATCGGTTCGATTGGACCCCGTCAAGCGTCAGGTAGGTACGGGCCGACACCTTGGAGTCGCCGACCCGCGCGTCGTTGAGGTACTTGAGGGTGAGCGGCACGACAACGGAGGTGTCCTGCAGAGTCTGTGTCATCAGAACCGGCCGCTCGAAACCCCGAGTGGGCAACTCCGTCGCCTTGGTGAGCAATTCGGTGAGTTCGGTGTTCCCCGACAGCGGCTTGGTGAACAGCGAGCCGATCGCGAGACCGTCCACCTCACGGACGAATTCGGTCACACACGACGCGGCGGCCCTGGTCATCCATTTCTTTCCGGCGTCGGTGAGGTAGGCGTTCACGTCGATGTCCGGCTGCGCGTTGCGGATCGCGCTCAGCGTGTACAGCGCGTCGGCGGCCAGCCCGGACGGCATCGCCGCCGACGACGGGCCGAGATTGGCCACCAGCGAACCGAATTGGGCCGGGATCGAACTCGCCGCGGCACCCTTGAAGTCGAGTTTGCCGCCCTGGATCGTCGGCGCCAACCGGGCGAGCGTGATGGCGGCCGCCGCTCCCTGCCCTTCGCCGACGACAGCCCACGAACGCGACAGGTTGTCGGCGATGTCCCGCGAGGCGCGCACCGCGTCGACGATGTTGCGGGCGGTGGCCTCCAGGTCGTAGTACTGCGGGGTACCGGGAGTCCCGACGCCTGCGTAATCGGTACTGACGACGGCATACCCACGTCCGAGCCAGCGCTTGAGCTCCTCGGTGTCCTCGGCTGTCGGCCGCGACGACGGCGCGCACTTGTCGGCGATGCCCCGCGAGCCGTGCGCCCATGCGACGATCGGCCACCCACCGGCCGGGGCACGCCCGCTGGGCACCATGAGCACGCCGGACGAGAGGTGGGCCTTGCCGTCGGCTCCGGTGCTCCAGTAGGTGAAGTCATTACCGGAAGCGGCTCCCGCGACCGTCCGGGCGCGGGGGAGTTCGCGGTTCGCGTAGACGGCGCCCGGGGTCTGTCCCGGACCTCGCGTGTCCACGGTGCCGGCGTTGTCGTCGGCGGGGGCGGCGCCGTCGTCGGACGACGGCTCGGATGCCGGGGCGGACGTGCCCGGTGTCGAGGTGCCCGGGGTCGGTTCGGCCGCGGCGGTCGCGGTGAGGCCGAAGGCGGCCGGAGCCACGACGATCGTCAGAGCCGCAGCGGCCGCGAGGGTGCGTGAGAGGCGAGCACTCCGGGGTTTCGAAGTGTGGTCGTGGGGGTTCATGTGTTGTCAGTTCGTTCTGTGAGGGGAAACTGGGTTCCGATAGCGTTGTGGCTCAAGCGTTGACGACGCCAACTGCCGGTAGGAACCAGCAGTTCTGGGTGCCGTTGCTCGCGTTGCCGAAGACCGCCGACAGGATCGTGCCGCTGCCGGTCTTCACCGGTGCCAGCCGTACCCCGGACAGCAGGGGCAGCGCCGTCAGTGCGGTCTTGTCGGTGATCGGATCGAGATCGGCGAATCCGCCCTGCAGGGTGCTGGTGTTGAACCAGGCGACCTGCATCGTGCCGCCGCTGCCCGCGGTCGGGGAGGCGGGCACGAAGGCGTAGGCGGTCTCGCCCTTGTCGACGAGGTTCAGCTTCTCGGGCAGTTTGACGCCGGGGATCATGTCGAGCAGCGGCTTGAGCTGGGTCAGCGGATCGGTCTTCATCGGCCACGGACCTGCCACGGCTCCGGCCCCGGCGGTGACGAGACCGAGCGGGTTGTCGGCGGTCGGCGCGGTGCAGAACGGCGACACCGACGGGGTGAGCGTCTGGATGCCGAGGGTTCGCAGCAGGGCGATGGGATCGGTCGGCGCGGCGACCGGGGTGGCGGCCGGCGTGGGTGCACCGTCGGCGGCCGCGGGCAGGGGGAGGGCGCCCGCGCGACCGGCGATGTCCTCGACGGAGAGCTGCCCGGCGCTACCCATGATCGTCTGCGCGGCCTGAACCGCGATCTGATCCACCCCCGCGGCCTTCAGCAGGCGGATCGCGCCGGCCAGTTCGGCGTCGAACGGGATCGCGAGTGCGCCCAGCATGTTGGCGGGGATGAGCGGTTCGGCCGCCGCGGGTGCCGAGGTGGCGGTGAGCGTGGCCGCCGCCATCGCCACACCCATGAGACCGGCGCCGCAGCGCCGAATCGCGCGGCTGCGAGTGACGCGCAGACCGGCGTCGGGGCGCGTGAACCGAGACGTGAGGGACATGGCTCTCCTTATGGCGACCGGTTATGACAACCGAGCACCCGCCACGTGTGGCGGGTGTGACAGATGGGACTTGAGTTACAAGAGACCATGACGGTGTCCGCCCCGGCAAGTCGCGAGTCCGACCTGTGACACGGGCGCGATCGGCAAGAGACCGAACCCCGGCCGACCTGCGTGAATGTGGCGCCCGATTGTCGGGGTTGCCCACGAAAGCCCGCAGCACGACGAAGGCACCCCGGCGATGAGCCGGGGTGCCTTCGTCGGTGAGAGGGGAAAGGTCAGATGATCGCGAGTCCGATGACCGGGACGATCGTGCAGGACACGATCTGGCCCTTCGTCTTGGTGGTCACGTTCCCGTGGATGGCCGAGATGACGCGGCCCTTGCCGGTGCGCGAGATTCCGGTGAAGGTGCCGGGTCCCTCCTGGACGTTGATCTTCGGGTTGCGCTTGAGCGTCGTGGTGCCGGTGCGACCGGTGTCGACGTTGAACCAGCTCACCGTGAGGGGTGCGGCCTTGTTGTCGATGGCCGGGCCGGTACCGAGCGAGGTGTAGACGTAGCCGCTCTCGCCGCGCTTGGGGCCGGGAGCCGGCGCTTCCTGTGGTCCGGCGGTGACCAGGGCGCGTCCGAGCGAACCGCCGCCCGGGATGCAGCCGAGGCCGAAGGTCGGATAGAGGAATTCCTGGATCTTCGGGGCGTTCGGGCCCTGCGGGATCTCCGGATCGCCGGGCTTGCGCTCGGCGGCGAGCTCACGCGCGGCCTGCTTGCGTCCGGGTTCGCCCAGGAAGTCGGCGATCGAGCGCCAGATCTTGCTGACCTCACCGGGCATCCCGGGGGTGTCGGCGAAGGACTGGGCCTGACGGAGCAGGTCGGCCGAGACCTTGCCGTCGGGGCCGGGGGTCGCCACCGAGCCGATGATGGCGGGAGCGAACGCGCCGAGCGAGTCCAGCACGCGCTGGTCGGGCTTCGGGGCCGGCGCAGCCTGCGCGGCCATCGGCAGCGCGAGTGATGTGGCCGCCGCGAGCGCCGACACGGCGACGAGGAGGCGACGGGTCCGGATTCGATGCGGAGCATTGCCGGATCGCAACCTCAGTGGCCGGGAGAAACGCACTGGTGTGTCCTAACGGTCGTGGCGCAAGCGGGAAAACCGCCCGGCGCCTCGTGGTCGTGTCATCCGCCCGGGTGTCGGGTAGCGCACAGCCCATCCTCTCACCCTGGTCGTCGCGGGTCATTCTAAGCCCCCCGCAGGTTCCACTGTCCAGGCCGTCACGGTGTTATAGGTGGGGTTCATGTGGTTATTGATGCAATTGTTACTGAAGTGATGTCCCGATGGTTGAATCGTGCGCGAGATCGGCAACCTGGTTGGATGAGGAGCATTCGTCGAATCGGCACGCCGAACAGGAGTCTGATGTGAATGAGCTTCTCACCGACAGTGTGTCGGGTCGTCGACGCGTGGGATCGCGGCTGACGCGCGGCATCGTCGTCGTGGCCGCGCTCGCGCTGGCGGCGACAACGGCGACTGCCTGCGCCGACGATTCGTCGTCGGGTGCGGAGGTCACGCTGCTCACCCACGATTCCTTCGAATTGCCCGAGTCGGTGATCGGCGCATTCCGCCAGGAGACCGGCCTGACCCTGAAGATCGTGAAGTCCGGCGACGCGGGGCAACTGGCGTCGACGGTGTCGCTGACACCGGGCGCTCCCAAGGGAGATGCCGTCTTCGGCATCGACAACACCTTCGCGTCGCGTCCGATCGACGCCGGAGCCCTGGAATCCTACGAGTCGCCCGCCGCGGTCGACGGTGCCGCGGACTACGCCGTACCCGGCGCCGAGGGGCAGCTGACGGCCGTCGACCGCGGAGACGTGTGCCTCAACATCGACGACGGCTGGTTCCGGTCCAGATCGTTGAACCCGCCGGCGAGTTTTCGCGACCTCACCCGGCCGGAGTTCGCCGCACTCACCGCGGTGACCGACCCCGCGACCTCCTCGCCGGGCACGGCTTTCCTGCTCACCACGGTCGGTGCGCTCGGCGACGGTTGGCAGGACTACTGGAAGCAGCTCATCGGCGGTGGTGCGACCGTCGTCTCGGGCTGGGAGGTCGCCTACAACCAGCTGTTCACCGCAGGCGAGGGCCGCGGCGACAAACCCATCGTGCTGTCCTACGCCTCGTCCCCGGCGGCCACGCCCGGGACCAGCGCGCTGCTCGACAGCTGCTTCCCTCAGGTCGAGTACATCGGCATCCTGAAGGGCACCCGGAACTCCACCGGCGCACGCAAACTCGTCGACTTCATGCTGAGCCCCACTGTGCAGAAGGAACTCCCGACGTCGATGTACGTCTACCCGGTGCAGCGCGACACTCCGCTGCCGGAGGGCTGGCCGGCGCGCGCGGAGGTGCCCGCCTGGATGTCGTCGCTGCCGCCCGCCACCATCGCGGAAAACCGCGAGATGTGGCTCGATCAGTGGCGTGCCGCGGTCGGCCGGTGATGCCTCGGTGACCCGGGCCGGGACGGCGGTCATCCGGGCGAGCCGGGCTGCCGGACCGGTTGCGCTGTGGCTGATCCCGGCGCTGTTCGTCGTGGTGCTGTTCGCGTGGCCGGTCATCGCACTCGCCCGGCGGGCAGTCGCGATCGCCGGGGATTCCGGGGCGGATCTCGGTGACCTGCTCGATCGCACGGACGCCCTGGGGCTTCTCGGCGTCACCCTGGGCCAGGCGGCCGCCTCCACCGTCCTGGCGCTCGCCGCCGCAGCACCCATCGCCTGGTTGTTCGCGCGGGTCCGCGGGACCACCGCGGTCGTTCTCGCCGTCGTGGTGACCGTTCCGTTCGTGTTGCCCACGGTCGTCGTCGGTGTGGCCTTCCGCTCGCTGCTGTCCGGCCCACTGGCCTTCCTGCACATCGAATCGGGACTGTCGGCCGTCCTCGCGGCGCACGTGTTCATCAACATCGCCGTGGTCGTCCGCGTCGTCGGCGCGGCCTGGCGCAACCTCGACCCGCGGCTCCTCGAAGCGGCGCGATCGCTCGGCGCGAGTCGGATGCGAGCGACGATGACCGTGGTCGTGCCGCGACTCGTGCCCGCGATCGCCTCGGCCGCCGCGCTCATCTTCCTGTTCTGCTCCACCAGTTTCGGTGTCGTGATCATCCTCGGGGCCGGTGAGCTCCGCACGCTCGAGACCGAGATCTACACCCAGGCCATCGGGTACTTCCGAATCCCGGAGGCGGTCGCGCTGTCGATGCTCCAGATCGTGGTGGTGATCGCTGCGTTGATGCTGACGCGCGTGTTCACCGATCCGGCCGGCCTCGGATCCGGTGGCGGCGGCCGACGGGCCGAACGTGAGCGCAGGGTCGCCGGCGGGCGCTGGACACGACCGGCCGTCTGGGCCGTCGGGGCGTGGACGGCGGTACTGCTCGTCGGACCCGTCGTCGTACTGATGGTGCGGTCGGTGCGCCCGGTCACGCACGGAGACTGGACGCTCGCCGGCTATCGCGCACTCGCCGAACCGGTCAACGGGGTGACACCGCTGGAGAGTCTGCGCTACTCCCTGGTGACCGCCACCGCGGCGACCGCGATCGCGTTGCTGGTCGGGACCCTCGCCGCCGTCGCACTGCACCGCGCGCACGGCGTGGTCGGGGCGATCGGTTCGGCCATCTCGCTCGTGCCGCTCGGAATCAGCGCGGTCACACTCGGATTCGGCTACCTCATCGTGCTGGCGTCGCTGCCGTACGAGATCGCCGCCTCACCCGCCGTCATCCCACTCGTCCAGGCGCTCATCGCGATCCCGGTGGTCATCCGCATCATGATGCCGGCACTCGAATCGGTGCCGACCCGGCTTCGGCATGCCGCGGCGACGTTGGGGGCCAGACCGATCCGGGTTTTCGCGACGGTCGATCTGCCGATCATCGGGAGATCGATGGGGGCGGCCGGTGGTTTCGCATTCGTCATGGCCCTGGGCGAGTTCGGCGCGACGAGCTTTCTCGCACGCGCCGACACGACCACCCTGCCGGTGCTGATCGGGTCCGCGCTGAACCGGCCGGGCCCCGACAACCTGGCGACCGCCATGGCCGCCTCGATGGTCCTGGTCATCGCGACGGTGCTCGCCGTCGTCGTGGTCGAGGCGTTCCGTCCCCGCTCGGAGGTTCCGCTGCTGTGACCCCGAACGATCCGACGCCCGTGGCCGACCCTGGCGAGCAGGCCGCGCTGGAGGTCTGTGACCTCACCATCGCCTACGGCGGCGACACCGTCATCGACGGTCTGTCCTGGCGCCTCGGGGGAGCGGGTTCGCTGGTGACCGCGATCCTCGGTCCGTCGGGTTGCGGAAAGTCGACCCTGATCCGCGCGATCGCCGGACTCGAGTCGCCGGTCCGGGGAACCGTGCGGTTCGGCGGTGTCGACCTCGCCGGGGTCGAGGTCCATCGCCGGGATTTCGGCGTCGTGTTCCAGGACGGGCAGCTCTTCGGTGGGCGCAGCGTCGCGTCGAACATCGGATACGGGCTCCGGATGCGGCGCTGGTCGCGCCGCGCCATCGCCGAGCGTGTCGCCGAGATGCTCGATGTCGTCGGCCTCGCCGGATATGACGAGCGCCTCGTCGACACCCTGTCGGGCGGCCAGGCCCAACGGGTCGCGCTCGCGCGGGCGTTGGCCCCCCATCCGCGTCTGCTGTTGCTCGACGAGCCGCTTGCAGCCCTCGATCGTCGCATGAGAGACGAACTGGCCGTGGAGATCTCGGAGATCGTCCGCGCTGCCGGCGTCCCCACGATGGTGGTCACCCACGATCACGCCGAAGCCGCCACCATGGCCGACGAGATCGCGATCATGCGGGACGGGGTGATGGTCCAGACCGATGCCCCGGCGGGGTTGTGGCGACGCCCGGTCGACGAGTGGACGGCGCGGTTCCTCGGCGCCACGACCGTGATCGACGCCCAGATCCGGTCGGGCGTCGCCGACACCGTCCTCGGTGAGATGACGCTGGCCCTTCCCGACGGCTCCCGCCGACTCGGTCTCCGGCCCGAGTCGGTGGCGATCCGTCCGCTGTCGCCACCGGAGTCTGCGGATCCGCAGACGATGGCGACCGTCGTGCTCGTCGCCGAACTCCCGGCCGGCCCGCGGGTGCGCATCGACACCCCGGTCGGCGAGATCGACGCCGTGACGGACGCCTCGGTGGCGATCGGCGATCGTGTGCGGATGGCCCTGGTGCCCGAACGGGTCGCGGTGATCGGGCCGTGACGTGACAACACGCTCGGGGAAGACGCGCTCGGGGACAACACGCTCGAGGGTCAGGACGTCGCCGTGTCGGTGACCCGACGCGACGTGCTGGTCCCACCGGGTCTGATGGTCGTCGGCGCCACGTCGATGTACCTCGGTGCGGCCGTCGCCGTCGGGCTGTTCGACGTCATCTCCCCGGCCGCGGTCGCCTGGCTGCGGATCGCCGGGGCCGCCCTGGTGCTGCTGCTGTGGGTGCGGCCGCCGCGGACCGCCTGGCGGTGGGAGCGACTACGCCTCGCCGGATGCTTCGGGTTGATCACCGCCGGCATGAACATCGCCTTCTACGAGGCGCTCGCGCACCTGCCCCTGGGTACGACGGTCGCCCTGGAGTTCCTGGGACCGATCGTGGTGGCCGCGTTGGGTTCTGCGACGCGCCGCGACGTGGCCGCGCTCGTCCTGGCGGCGGTCGGTGTGGTCCTGATCGCCGACGTCCGGTGGTCGGGAACGGCGGTCGGCGTCGTCCTGGCGCTGACTGCGGCCGCGTGCTGGGCGGGGTACATCGTCCTGGGCAAGCGGGTCGCGGCGCGTGGCGCGGGCGTCGAGGACCTGGCGACCGGCTTCGCGGTGGCCGCCCTGCTCACCGCGCCGCTCGCGTGGTGGGTGGCCGACGCGGTACGCGAGGGGGCCGCGCTGCCGGTGGTCCTCGGACAGGGCCTCCTGCTCGGCATCGCCTCGACCGCGGTGCCCTATGCGCTGGACCAGATCGTGCTCAGGCGAGTCGGACAGGCCAGATTCGCGATCCTGCTCGCGCTGCTCCCGGTGACGGCGTCGGTGATCGGGCTCCTCGCGCTGGGTCAGGTGCCACGGCCCCTCGAAGCGGTCGGGATCGCGCTGGTGGCGGTGGCGGTCGGCGTCCGATCGGTCGATGACGACGACCCCGACCGGGATCACGAGCTTCCCCCGGGGTGACGATTTCGGGTCAGGCCGCGCGCGCCTTCTTGAGCGCCTTGTGGAGTTCCTTCTTCGACATCTCCGAGGTGTCGAGCTTGCGCATCCGATGGATCACCACCGGGCAACGAACGCAGCGCGTCGAGCTCTTGCAGCACTTCTTCTTGGGCTTCAGAGAGCCCACTCTGGTCGGGTCGACCTTGCCCATACGGGGAGGTTAGCAGACCCTAACTCCACTGCTTCTGGGTGCTGTGATCGCGGTCTCACCGCCCGAGCCGATAGTCTGTGACCTTGAATCCCTAGGTGATCTGCTCCCCGCGCCGGTCAGAGCCGTTCGGCTGCGAACGTCAGAGACGTTCGGCAGAGACCCGGACCCCGGCCGCTGCTGCCGGTCCCAACCACACGAAAGAGAGCCAGTGAGCGCTGTCCCCACCTTCCGCAACGTCGCGATCGTCGCGCACGTCGACCACGGAAAGACCACACTCGTCGACGCCATGCTGCGCCAGTCCGGCGTCTTCGGTGAGCGCGCCGAGGTCGTCGACCGGGTGATGGACTCCGGTGACCTCGAACGTGAAAAGGGCATCACCATCCTCGCCAAGAACACCGCGGTCCACCGGCGCCAGCCGGACGGCACCGAGGTCGTCATCAACGTCATCGACACCCCCGGCCACGCCGACTTCGGCGGCGAGGTCGAGCGCGGCCTGTCCATGGTCGACGGAGTGGTCCTGCTCGTCGACGCCTCCGAGGGCCCGCTGCCGCAGACGCGCTTCGTGCTCCGCAAGGCGCTGGCGGCCGAGCTGCCGGTGATCGTCGTCGTCAACAAGACCGACCGTCCCGATGCCCGCATCCAGGAAGTCGTCGACGAGACCCAGGACCTGCTCCTCGACCTCGCGTCCGACCTGGACGACGAGGCCGCCAAGGCCGCCGAACTCGTTCTCGAGCTCCCGGTGCTCTACGCCTCGGGCCGCGCGGGCAAGTGCAGCACCATCCAGCCCGCCAACGGCGAGGTCCCGTTGGGGGAGAATCTCGACGACTTCTTCGACGTCCTGCTCCAGCACGTCCCGGCGCCCAAGGGCGATCCCGAGGCGCCGCTGCAGGCCCACGTCACCAACCTCGACGCGTCGGCCTTCCTCGGCCGCCTCGCGCTGGTCCGCATCCACAACGGCACCCTCCGCAAGGGCCAGCAGGTGTCCTGGTGCCGTGAGGTCGACGGCGAGGCCGTCGTCGAACGAGCCAAGATCACCGAACTCCTCGCCACCGTCGGCGTCGAGCGCACGCCCGCGGAGGCCGCGTCGGCCGGCGACATCGTGGCCGTCGCCGGTATGCCGGAGATCATGATCGGCGACACCCTCGCCGACCTCGAGAACCCGCAGCCGCTGCCGCGGATCACCGTGGACGAGCCGGCCATCTCCGTCACCATCGGCACCAACTCCTCGCCGCTGGCCGGCCGGGTGTCCGGTCACAAGCTGACCGCCCGGATGGTCAAGCAGCGTCTGGATTCCGAACTGGTCGGCAACGTGTCGCTGCGCGTGCTCGACATCGGCCGGCCGGATGCCTGGGAGGTGCAGGGTCGTGGTGAGCTCGCGCTCGCCATCCTCGTCGAGCAGATGCGCCGTGAGGGCTTCGAGCTGACCGTCGGCAAGCCGCAGGTCGTCACCCGCAAGGTCGACGGCAAGGTCCAGGAGCCGTTCGAGCACCTGACCGTCGACGTACCCGAGGAGTACCTGGGTGCGGTCACCCAGCTGCTGGCTGCTCGGAAGGGCCGCATGGAACAGATGAACAACCATGGCACCGGATGGGTCCGGATGGAGTTCATCGTGCCCTCGCGCGGACTGATCGGCTTCCGGACCGACTTCCTCACCGAGACGCGCGGCACCGGTATCGCCAACGCCGTCTTCGACGGGTACGACGCGTGGGCAGGCGAGATCCGCGCCCGCCACACCGGGTCGCTCGTCAGCGACCGCGCCGGCACCGTGACCCCGTTCGCGATGATCCAGCTGGCCGATCGCGGCACGTTCTTCGTCAACCCGGGCGACGACAGCTACGAGGGACACGTCGTCGGGATCAACCCACGGCACGAGGACCTCGACATCAACGTCACCCGCGAGAAGAAGCTGACCAACATGCGTCAGTCCTCGGCGGACGTGATGGAGACCCTGGCGAAGCCGATGCAGCTCGACCTCGAGGCCGCCATGGAGTTCTGTGCTGCCGACGAATGTGTCGAGGTCACCCCCGAGGTGGTCCGGGTGCGTAAGGTTCATCTCGATTCGAACACGCGTGCCCGCGAGCGCTCGCGGGCCAAGTCCCGGGATGCCGCTGTCAGCTGACGATCGGCGCCGAACGCGGTGGTAGACACGTTTGACGGACCGAGAAGCTTCTTTGTCATGGGGGTACCCGAGTGAATCGCGCCAGACCACGACCGGGCCGCGAGACCACGAGTCGCGTCCGGGGCAGGCTGTTCGGTGTGCTCTCGTGCGGGATCGCGATGCTCGTGGTGCTGACGGCGTGCATGTCCGATCCACCGCCTCCGGTTCGGGACACGGGTCCGCCGCCCACCCCGACCGAGTATCCGGTGGAGAAGACGGTCTACATCGCCACCGACTCGGTCGGAGCCGGGTTCAATCCGCACATCGCCGCGGACCAGAACCCGGTGACGACGGCGGTCGCGGCGATGACGCTGCCCAGCGCGTTCGCGCCGGTGCAGACGCCGGACGGGACGGTGTGGGAGCTCCAGCGCTCGTTCGTGACCTCCGCCGAGGTGACGTCGCGGGCGCCGTTCACGGTCACCTATCGCATCCACACCGACGCCCAGTGGTCCGATGGTCTGCCGGTGACCGGTGACGACTTCAACTACCTGTGGCAGCAGATGTCCCGGCAACCCAACGTGGTGGCGCCGGCCGGCTACCGCCTCATCGATTCGGTGCAGTCCCGGGAGGGCGGCAAGGTCGTCGAGGTGCAGTTCGAGCGGCCGTATCCCGCCTGGCGAGAACTCTTCATCGGGCTGCTGCCCAGTCACGTGCTGAAGGGCGCGCCGGCGGGTTTCCAGACCGGGATGGACACCGGCAAGCCGGTGTCGGCGGGCCCCTACGCGATCGTCGGGATCGACAAGACCCGTGACGAGGTCCGCCTCGCCCGTAACGACCGGTACTGGGTCACCCCGCCTCGGCTGGATCAGATCGTGCTGCGCCGCGCGGGCACCTCGGCCCAGATGCTCGATTCGGTGCGCTCCGGCGACTCGGCGGTCGTGGCCCTCGGTGCATCGCCGGCCACCGACGCCGAACTGACGGCCCTGCCGGGTCTGGAGACCGCCCGCAGCCTGACCTCCCGGTCACTGGGTGTGAGCGTGAACGCCCGCACCGACGCGATGAGCTCGGTGGAGGTCCGGCGTGCGATCCTCGGACTGGTCGACCCGCGGCTGACCACCTTCGCCGGTGCCGGGGACTGGGTCGTCGAACCGTTCGCCAACACCGTCTTCGCGCCGTCGGACCCGGGCTATTCGCCGGTGACCCGCCCGCGAACCGGACCTGCCGAGATCGACGCCCTGCTGGGCGCGGCCGGTTATCGGCGCGCCGCACCGGAACCCGTCGGTTCGGCATCCCCGGTGCCGTCGGCGTCGTCGGGGGCCTCGTCATCGGAGGCATCGTCTTCTTCGTCGGCGACACCGTCCCCGTCCGAGTCGCCGGCCCCCGGCCAATCATCGGCCCCCGGTTCGGTCGAGGCCCCGATCGAGGGGCTGGTCGAGGTGCCGGAGCTGCCGGACGGCATCCTGCCGTTCCAGCGAGACGGACAGGATCTCATCGTGCGTGTCGGTGCGGTCGCCGGCGATCCGCGGACGACGTCGGCCGCGTCGAGCATCGTCGACCAGCTTCGCGGCGCAGGGGTGCGTGCGCAGATCGTCACGCTCCCCAACAGCGAACTGTACGGTTCCGCACTCACCAACAAGCGCGTCGACCTGGTGGTCGGGTGGTCGGGTCTCGGCGTGCCGCCGGCGGCGTCACTCGCCTCACAGGTCGACTGCAACCAGCCCAAACCAGGCACCGAGCCGTCGCCCGCGACGCCGCCGACCCCCACCAGCATCGCGCCGAGCGGGGGCGATCCCGGTGACAGCTACGCGAGCAACACCTCCGGGTTGTGCGATCCCCGACTGATCGAACTCGCGCGCAACGCGCTCTCCGAGGACGACCCGGTCCCCACGCTGAACGAGGCCGAGCCGTTGCTGGCCGCACAGGCGATCTACCTTCCGCTGTACCAGGACTCGATGGTCGTGGGAACCACGACCGCGGTGCGCGACGTGCCTCTCACCGGGCCCATCCAGGTCTCGATCTTCGGGACCGCGGTCGACTGGGAGCTGTCGTGACCGGTGCCCCGGCCGATCGGCGGTTGCTGCTCGTCCATGCCCACCCCGACGACGAGACGATCATGACCGGCGGCACCATCGCCCGGTATCTCGCCGAGGGCGTCGACGTCCGGGTTCTGACATTCACCCTCGGTGAGGAGGGCGAGGTCATCGGCGACGAGTGGGCGCAGCTGGTCGCCGACGGCGGCGCCGACCAGCTCGGCGGATTCCGGGTCCTCGAACTCACGCGGGCACTGGCCGCGCTCAGTCCCGCCGGCCGGCCCCCGCTGCGGCCGCAGTTCCTCGGCGGCGCCGGACGCTGGCGGGACTCCGGCATGGCCGGAGCGCCGTCCGCACACCACCCGCGGGCGCTCGTCCGGGCGCCGATGAGCGAACCGGTCGGTGCGCTGGTCGACGTGCTCACCGACTTCGCGCCCCAGGTGGTCGTCAGCTACGACGCCTCGGGAACCTACGGACACCCCGATCACAAGCTCGTGCACGAGGTCACAGCCGCCGCGGTCGCGCGGGCCCGCGAACTCGGCACCGGGCCGGCGAAGATCTACGAGTCGGTGACCGAACGCAGCGCCCTCGAGTCCGGTCTCGCCGACGCGGTCGCCGTGCCCGACGGCTGGCGGATGCCCCGCGACGGTGAGCTGCCGAGCTATCCCGACGACGACATCACCACCGAGATCGACATCAGTGCCCACCTGGCCCAGAAGGTCGCCGCCCTCGCCGCCCACGCCACCCAGGTGACGGTTGCCGCGTCGGGGACCGAATACGCACTGTCGAACAACATCCTGCAGCCGATAGCCGGTGCGGAGCACTTCATCCTCACCGAACCAGAACGGCACGAGTTCCTCGGAGGCCCGCGAGGCACGGGCAGGCGCGAATCGGACCTGTTCGCCGGGATCGACTAGTCGATGCCACGTCTCGTCCGCCCTGTACCGGGTTCCGTGCTCGACCGAGTGCTGCTCGGCTTCCTCGTCGTCGACGGGTTCGCGATCGGGCTCCTGAGCGTCGCGTTCACCTACCAGCGCTTCGGCGGCGTCGCGCTACCCGTCGCGGCTCTGGCAGCCGGGGTGGTCAACGCCGCTCTCCTCTGGCTCGCGGCCGGTTTCACCGCCACCCCGTGGCGGTACGGCCCCCTCGCCGCGTGGGGAGTCGTGGTCGTCATCGCCGGTGGCCTTCCCGGGCCGGGCGGCGATGTGGTGCTCTCGATCAGCGGTGACTACCTGGTGCAGACATTGCTGCTCCTCGTGTTCGGCGTCGGGCCCTGCGCCGCGCTGGGCTGGACGGGTCGGCTGCCCGAGCCCGACTAGACCGCACCGCGCAGGGGCGGCGCGGCTCGGGAGTTAGAGTGGGGGACATGCTTCTGCGCGCGTGGGCCGAAGACATCACGGCCCCGATCGAGCGCGTCACGGCCGCACTGAGCCGTGTCCGTGACGACCCGACCGTCGGGGCCGATGCCCTCGACGATGATGGCTGGGTCGCGCTGCTGGGTGCCTCCGGCGCGCAGCTCGACGAACTCTGCGACCTCGCCGACGCCGCGCGTCGCCGGGCCACCGACCCGGACGTGCTGACCTTCGTGGTCAACCGGAACTTCGACACGGGCGTCGTCAGCAGGCTCGGCCCGGCCGACCCGGGGCTGGACGAACTGGTGGCCGAGGCGGTCGGGCTCGGCGCAACCGAGATCTGCATGCAGGGACCGCTGCCCGCCGAACTCCCCGCCGACCGGTACGTCGGGCTCGTGGAGGAGATCACCGGTGCCGCCGACGGGCTGCACCTGCACGCATATCGGGTCCCGGAGGTCGTCGACGGCGCCGAGCGTGCCGGAGTGTCCGTCGTCGAACATCTCGAGCGGTTGCGATCGGCGGGCCTGGGCTCGGTCCCGGGCACCGCCGCCCAGGTACTCGACGACACCGTTCGGGCGCAACTGTCACCCACCGGCTCGGCGCCGCCGGTCGCCGGCTGGGTCGATGTCATCCAGAAGGCCCACCGTGTCGGGCTCTTCTCCACCGCGACGATGCTCTACGGGCACATCGAGACGCCCGCGCACCAGGTCGCACACCTGCGGTTGCTTCTCGAGATCCAGCGTCGCACCGGCGGATTCAGCGAACTCATCCTGATGCCGCTGCTTCCGGAGAACGTGCCACCCCACCTGTCCGACGCTGCCTCGCGGACCGCGTCGGAGCGGGAGACGCGCGCGGTGCACGCCGTCGCACGTCTCATGTCCGCAGGCCTCGTCGACCACCTCCAGGTGGCCTGGACGAAACTGCCCGCCACCACCGTCGATCTGGTGTTGCGCGGTGGCGCGGACGACCTGGGTGGTCTACTGCTCGACGGCACTCTGATGCCCGACGCCGGGCCGGAGGCGGGCCGCGTTCTCGATGCCGCCGCCGTGGTCGACATCGCGGCCCGGGCCGGCCGCACACCCCGCCAACGCACCACCCGTTATGAGGTGCCCGAGCCGGCACGGCAACTCCCGCTGCCCCAGGTGTCCTCGTGAGCGGCACCACGTCTTCCGGAACGCAGTCGACCGGACCGCACGACGACTCGTCGACCATGGACGACGTCGATGTCGTCATCATCGGCGCGGGCTTCGCCGGCCTCGGGATGGCGACGCAACTCGCGCGCCGCGGGCAGGAGTCCTTCGTCGTACTCGAACGCGCCGACGGCGTGGGGGGCACGTGGCGCGACAACACCTATCCCGGGATCGCCTGCGACATCCCCGCCCACTTGTACTCGTTCTCGTTCCGGCCACCCGCGGACTGGTCGGCGCGCTTCCCGCGTGGTGCCGAGATCCGCTCGTATCTCGAGCAGATCGTCGTCGACGAACAGCTGACCGATCACATCGCGCTCAATCGCGAACTGCGTGAGGCGGTCTGGAATGAGGCGGGTGCGCACTGGGTGGTCACCGCGGCAGCGCCGGACGGCCGGGCGGCGACGTTCCGCGCCCGGACGCTGGTCGTGGCGGTGGGGCGACTGTCGGAGGCACGCATTCCCGATGTCGACGGACTCGACACCTTCCCGGGGCAGATCGTCCACACGGCCGCGTGGCACGACGACGTCGCCGTGGCCGGTGCGCGGGTCGGCATCGTCGGAACCGGTGCCTCGGCGGTGCAACTCGTCCCTCATCTCGCGGACGCCGCGGAGGATCTCGTGGTCTTCTGCCGCACGCCACCGTATGTCGTGCCGCGCGAGGATCGGCACTACACCGACGACGAACGCGCCGCCATGCTCGACCCTCGGGTCGCAGCGCAGGTGCGCGACCGACTGCTCACCGAGGCCGACACGGCGTTTCGGCAGCGGCTCGGGCTGCATCCCGACATCGACGAGATCCGGGCCCGGGCCCGGGACCACCTTCACGGCCAGGTCGTCGATGCCGACCTTCGCGAGCAACTGACCCCCGACTACGAGATCGGTTGCAAGCGAATACTTCTCAGCGACGATTTCTACCCGGCGCTGCAGCGGGACAACGTGGTGTTCGAGTCGAGCGCGTTGTCGTCGGTCGCCGAGTCCAAGGCCACCGCGCGCAGTGGGCACACCTACGACCTCGATGTCCTGGTGATGGCGACCGGATTCGAGTCCGCGCGACCTCCCGCCGCGTCGCGCATCAGGGGCCGAGCCGGTCGACGGTTGTCCGAGCACTGGTCGGCGGGCATGACGTCCTACGCCTCGACCGTCGTCAGCGGATTCCCGAACATGTTCGTCCTCGACGGGCCGAATGCCGCGCTCGGACACAACTCCGCGATCTACATGATCGAGACGCAACTCGACTACGTGGTGGGCGCGTTGGAGTACATGGCCCACAACGGGATCGCCACCCTGGCGGTCTCGCCTGCCGCGGAAGACGCCTACACGCACGAGATCGACGCGCGCAGCGAGTCGACGGTGTGGCTGACCGGTTGCGACAGTTGGTATGTCGACCCGGACAGCGGCCGCCTGACCCTGCTGTGGCCGGGCACCGCGGCGTCGTTCCGCGAACGCAACGGCACCTTCGACCCGGAGCCATATCTGTCCGGGCCCGGTGACCCCGGCACCGGAACACCCGTGAAGGGGGAAGAATGACCGACCAGACAACCATCCGCGCGGCTCTGTCCGCCGCCCGCGAACGGACGCCGATCGGTCTCGAGGGGGCCGTGGCGCTGCTGTCCTGCTCGGGTGACGACCTGACCGAGCTCCAGTCGATCGCCGGGACGATCCGCGACGAAGGACTCGCCGCGGTCGGCAGATCGCGTCAGATCACCTACTCGCGGAAGGTGTTCATCCCCCTCACCAGGCTGTGCCGCGACCGGTGCCACTATTGCACGTTCGTGACGGTCCCCGGAAAGCTCACACGTGCGGGGGAGGGGCTCTACCTGGAGCTCGACGAGGTCGTCGACCTGGCCCGCCGAGGCGCCGAACTCGGCTGCAAGGAAGCACTTTTCACGCTCGGCGACCGGCCCGAGGACAGATGGCCGCAGGCCGGCGAGTGGCTGGCCGAGCGGGGCTACTCCTCGACGCTGGACTACGTCCGTGCCGCGGCGGTGGCCGTGCTGTCCGAGACGGGTCTGCTGCCACACCTCAATCCGGGTGTGATGAGTCTCGAGGAACTCCTCACGCTGCGGCCGGTCGCGCCGTCGATGGGCATGATGCTGGAGACCACGTCGCGCCGCCTGTTCACCGAGAAAGGTCAGGCGCACTACGGCAGTCCCGACAAAGATCCCATGGTCCGCATGCAGGTGCTGCGCGACGCGGGCACCGCGCGCGTTCCGTTCACCACCGGAATCCTCGTCGGGATCGGCGAATCCCTCACCGAGCGAGCCGAATCGCTGCTGGCCCTCGCCGAGGTGCAGGCCCAGGGCGGGCACATCCAGGAGGTGATCGTGCAGAACTTCCGCGCCAAGCCGGACACCGCCATGCGTTCGACCCCCGACGCGGAGATGAGCGAGTTCCTCGCCGCCGTCGCGGTCGCCCGTGTCGTCCTCGGCCCGCACATGCGGGTGCAGGCGCCGCCGAATCTGGTGTCGCCTGCCGAATGCGCCGCGCTCATCGCCTCCGGTGTCGACGACTGGGGTGGCGTGTCGCCGCTGACGCCCGATCACGTCAATCCGGAGCGCCCGTGGCCCCATCTCGATGCCCTGGCCGCGCGCACCGCCGAATCCGACTTTGTGCTCACCGAACGCATCACCGCCCAGCCGCCCTATGTGCTGAACGGGGCCGACTGGATCGATCCGGCTCTGGCGCATCATGTCTCGGCGCTCGCAGACCCGGTCACCGGACTCGCGGTCGACACCCGTCCGGCGCCGCGTCCCTGGCCCGCCGTCGCCTGATTTTCGCTCCCTGAGGTGCGAGCGAAGCGCAGCTTTGTGCTCCCTGAGGTGCGAGCGAAGCGAGCCTCGAAGGGTCAGCCGAGAACGGGTGCGAGAGCTTCGTATCCGCCGATGACGTCGGTCGCGCGATGGAGTCCGAGCTCCTGCAGCGCGGCCGCGGCGAGGCTGGACGTATAACCCTGCGAGCAGAGGATTATCCAGCGGACGTCGTGGTCGACCGCCTGGTCGATGCGTGCGTCGCTCGCCGGGTCGCACCGCCATTCGAGGACGTTGCGTTCGATCACGAGGGCCCCCGAGGCCTCGCCTTCCTCGGCCCGCTGGGCTGCGGGCCGGATGTCGACGAGTACCGCACCGTCGGCCAGCTCCGCCTGGACGTCGACGGGCTCGACCCGCGCGATCCGCGACCGCGCGTCGGCGAGCACGTCGTCGATGGTCCGGTGAGCGCTCATTCGGGTTCGTCGGTGAGGACGGTCCGATTGCGGCGCAGGTGCCCGCCCTCGGAGATGTCGTAGTAGGACATCGCGGTCAACGGCGGAGAGTATGCGTGCACGCTGAGCGTCGGGGTCACCAGTGCGCCGGTCTCCCCGCTGGTCGAGAGCTCCGGCGCGGCCACGACGGGGTTTCGCACGACGTCGTGCACCCACCCGAGAGGAAAGGCGGCCTGGTCGCCGGCGTCGAGGATGCGCACCGCCAGATCGTCTCCCGTCCAGTGGTACTCGCGCAAGCTGCCCGACAGTACGGTGAGCGCGCCGAGTGAACCGGCGTGGTCATGGAGTTCGGTGGCCTCACCCGGCGTCCAGCTGATCAGCCACACGTCGACGTCGTCGTCGGCGTGCAGGCGCGTCGACCAGCGGTGTCGTTCGTCCCAGACCTCCGGGAGCAGTGTGTCGTGACGGCCGTCGAGGACGTCTGCGACGCCCTGGTCGGTGATCCGGAGCAGGTCGGCGGGCCGGAGCCGCGTCGGTAGGTGGCTGATGGTGCGCGGGGCCGCGGTCCCCGGGCGCTCACGGAGTGAGGAGGCGTTCCGGGGCCGGTGACGGACGGGGGAGAGGGACGGCGTCGTGGGCTGAGACGCCCACTCGTCGCGGGCGAGGGTGGAGGTCATGGCGAATCCTTGCGAGGTCGACGGGATGTGGTGAGGCCGATCGGGTCAGCAACAGCACATGGACATCGACCGCGCGGTGGGTCGGTGCGGCACCCGGGCGCACGCACCCGGGTGCCGGTGTCCCGTCAGGACGGATTCGTCGACGACGATCATGGGGCCGACCCTGCCCGCGTATCGTCGCCGCGTCGAGGGTTGTCGGCACGCTGAGCGAAACCCGGGGCGTCGGGGTCACGTCCTGAGTGTGATCCTCGTTACTCGATCGCCGATCCAGGCGCTTCTGGACGGGGGCCGATTTCGTGGTGGCCGCCGGCGGGGCGGATACTGTGGGGTGCGGTTCGACCAGCCCTCGGGCCGCACCGGCGCCGACGCCGGAGTGCCGTTCGACGCCGAACTGCGCTTCTCGTCGCGCCGACCCGGATCTTTCCCTAGCGAAGGAGTGAGTGGTGACCTACATCATCGCGGAGCCTTGCGTCGACGTGTTGGACAAGGCTTGCGTGGAGGAATGCCCCGTCGACTGCATCTACGAAGGCGGACGCATGCTCTACATCCAGCCGGATGAGTGCGTCGACTGTGGTGCGTGCGAGCCGGTGTGCCCGGTCGAGGCGATCTTCTACGAGGATGATGTTCCCGACGAGTGGGAGCCCTACGTCAGCGCGAACGCCGACTTCTTCGATGACCTCGGATCTCCCGGCGGCGCCAGCAAGGTCGGCAAGACCGACGCCGACCCGGCGTTCATCAAGGGACTCCCGCCGATGAACGACGAGGGCTGACCGGCTCCGCATGAGCAGCCCTGTCTCCCGTGCGGCCGCGCCGTTGCGTGTCACCTCGACCCGTGTGAGCGGTCGCCTGCCCGACTTCCCCTGGGACACGATCGCCGGCGCGAAGGCGACGGCGCAGGCTCACGCCGACGGCATCGTCGACCTCTCGGTGGGGACTCCCGTCGACCCGGTGCCCGCGCTCATCCGGAACGCACTCGCCGACAACTCGACGTTCCCGGGGTACCCGACGACGATCGGCACACGCGAGTTGCGGGAGGCGGCTGCGGAGTCGCTGATCCGTCGGCACGGAGTCTCGTCGCTCGACGAGACGGGCATCCTGCCGGTGATCGGAACCAAGGAGGCGATCGCCGGACTGGCCTCGACCTTCGGTCTCGGCCCCGGCGACGACGTGGTCATCCCCGAGGTCGCGTACCCGACCTATGAGGTGAGCGCGCTGCTCGCGGGCGCCCGGCCGGTGCGCGCGGACTCGACCGTCGCGCTGGGGCCGATGAACCCGGCGTTGATGTTCATCAACTCGCCGTCGAATCCGACCGGGAAGGTCCTCGGCCTCGACCATCTCCGCAAAGTCGTCGGATGGGCACGCGAGCGGGGGACAGTCGTCGTGTCCGACGAGTGCTATCTCGGGTTGAGTTGGGAGGGCGAGCCGCTGTCGATCCTGGACCCGCGGGTGTGCGACGGCGACCATACCGGCCTGCTCGCGGTCCACTCGCTGTCCAAGATCTCGAATCTGGCGTCGTATCGTGCCGGCTTCTTCGCGGGCGACACCGCGCTCATCGGCGAACTGCTCGCGGTTCGCAAACACGCCGGACTGATCGTTCCGTTCCCGATCCAGGGGGCGATGACCGCTGCGTTGCGCGACGACGCGCACGTCGACGAGCAGCGCGAGCGGTATGCCGCTCGTCGACGGTTGCTGAAGGCGGCTGTCGAGGATGCGGGCTTCCGGGTCGACCACTCCGAGGCGGGTCTGTACCTCTGGGCAACCCGGGACGAACCGTGCCGGGACACCGTCGACTGGCTGGCCGACCGCGGAATCCTCTGCGCTCCGGGCGATTTCTACGGACCGGCCGGCGAACGCCATGTTCGGATGGCGCTCACCGCGACCGACGAGCGCATCGGCGCGGCCGTCTCTCGACTGGCTGCCTCTCGACTGGCCGGCTGAGTCCGGACCAGGTCAGCCGCGACCGCTCTTCTTCTGCAGGCGGTCGATCTCCTCGGACGCCTCGGCCTTGGTGAGTTCGGCCGAGATGGTCTCGCCGGCCTCCCGTGCGAGGGTGTCGAGGTAGCTCCGCTGCGCTCCGGTCATCGGCTCGTCGCCGGTCACCCAGTCGTCCGGATCCTTCTCGGTGGAATTCCCGGCGCCTGCGCCGAGGACGTCGCCGGTGTCGTCGGTTCCGTTCGTCGAACGGTTGTTCGATGTGCTCATGAGCCCACCCTACGTCGCCTTCGGGAATCCGGCCAGCGAGCGACTCGTCGCGACCGTTCGCTCACCGGATCCGTTCCCGCTCACCCGCTCTGTGTGAGCGGGAACGGAACAGGTGAGCGAGAGCTGGTCGCAGTGGGCTCAGTCGTTCTTGTGCAGTGCTTCGTTGAGGGAGATCCCGTCGCCCTTCCACGGCACGACCTCGACCGCGCCGGTGAGGCTGTTGCGACGGAACAGCAGGTTGGACTGGCCGGACAGGTCGCGTGCCTTGATCTGCGTGCCGTCGGGGCCGGTCACCTTGGTGCCGGCGGTGACGTAGAGGCCGGCCTCGATGACGCAGTCGTCACCCAGCGGGATGCCGCACCCGGAGTTCGCGCCCAAGAGGCAGCGCTTGCCCAGCGCGATGATCTCCTTGCCACCGCCCGACAGCGTGCCCATCGTCGAGGCACCGCCGCCGATGTCGGAGCCGTCGCCGACGACCACACCGGCGGAGATACGGCCTTCGACCATCGACGAACCGAGGGTGCCGGCATTGAAGTTCACGAAGCCCTCGTGCATCACCGTGGTGCCGGCCGCGAGATGCGCGCCGAGGCGGATGCGGTCGGCATCGCCGATGCGGACGCCGCCGGGCACGACGTAGTCGACCATGCGCGGGAACTTGTCGATGGAGTAGACGGTGACCGGTCCGCGCGCACGGAGCTTCGCCCGCACCGATTCGAAGTCCTCGACGGCGCACGGCCCGTGGTTGGTCCACACCACGTTGGTGAGCATCCCGAAGATGCCCTCGAGGTTGGCCCCGTGCGGGGTGATGAGGCGATGCGACAACAGATGCAGTCGCAGGTAGACGTCATAGGCGTCGATGGGTGCGGCCGCGATGTCGGCGATCCCGGTGCGGACCGCGATGGTCTTCACCCCGCGGGCCTCGTCGACACCGACCAGCCCACGAAGGTGGGCGGGCGTCGACTCCTCGTCGAGGGTCACGGTCTCCGCGGCCTCGACCCCGTCGAGTTCGGGTTCGGGGAACCAGACGTCGAGGACGACGCCGGGAGTCGAACCCCCGTCGATCACGGTCGCGATGCCAGTTGCGTGTGCGCCAGTAGATGTCACGACAGGTGAGTCTAGGTGATCGGCACCGGTCGCCCCGCCCCGCCACCGGGACCACGGCGTCGCGCCGGCGTCATCCATTCGGCCCAAAGTCCTGGTCACGCGCGGTGCACCGCTCGTAGGGTCGCCACCATGACCGGTCATCCGCAACCGCCCGCTCCGCCCCGGCGCCGACGCCGCTGGCCGTGGGTGCTCGGCGGGCTCGGCGCGGTGGTGCTGGTCGCGCTGGCGATCGGTGCGGTTGTCTTCCAGCCGTGGCTGATCTTCGTCGACACCGAGGTCGACGACGCGATCCCCGTCGCGGTCACCCCGACGAGCTCGGTGCCGGGGCAGGCGCCCCCCGCCGGACCGGTGGTGATCTCACGCGGCACCCTGATCAGTCACGAACACTCGACCTCCGGAGCGGTCTCGGTCATCGAGCAACCCGACGGATCGCGTGTGCTGGCGATCGAGAACCTGGACACCACCACCGGGCCGGACGTCCACGTGTGGTTGTCGCAGGGCGAGGTCGTCGAGGGATTCGGCGGCTGGCGTACGGCCGCAGGCGTTCCGCACGTCGACCTCGGCATGATCAAGGGGAACAAGGGCAACCAGATCTACGAGATCCCCGCCGACGTCGACCTGGGCGACTACCCGTCGGTGTTCCTGTGGTGCGTGAAGTTCAGTGTCTCCTTCGGCGCCGCGGAGATGGCCTCACTACGGTGAAGGAGTGACCACTCCCGATCTCGACCTGACCGCCGACCCCGTCGACCTGACCGCCGCACTCGTCGACATCGAGAGCGAGTCGCGCAACGAATCGGCCATCGCCGATGCGGTCGAGGCCGCGCTGCGGGCGCAGACGACCGGTTTCGAGATCATCCGGCACGGCAACCGCGTCCTCG
This sequence comes from Gordonia sp. NPDC058843, assembly GCF_042743165.1. Classification (NCBI taxonomy): domain Bacteria; kingdom Bacillati; phylum Actinomycetota; class Actinomycetes; order Mycobacteriales; family Gordoniaceae; genus Gordonia; species Gordonia sp. NPDC058843. The sequence continues at coordinate 64,458 of NZ_JBHYNC010000018.1, read as the reverse complement.
CCCGCACCGATCGGGGTCGCGCACAGCGCGTCATCCTGGCCGGGCACCTCGACACCGTGCCGGTCGCGGGCAACCTCCCGCACCGCCGTGAGGTGCATCCCGACGAGGGGGACGTCCTGCACGGGTGCGGGACCGTCGACATGAAGTCCGGTGACGCGGTGTTCCTCCACCTCGCGGCGACGCTGCCGGATCCCGCCTCGGATCTGACACTGATCTTCTATGACTGCGAGGAGATCGCGGCGGAGTTCAACGGCCTGAACGACATCGAACGTGAGCTTCCCGAGTGGCTCGTCGGCGATGTGGCGATCCTCGGCGAGCCGACCGCCGGACTCATCGAAGCGGGATGTCAGGGAACGCTGCGGGTTCGTCTGTCCGCGTCGGGCACGCGGGCACATTCGGCCCGGTCGTGGATGGGCGACAACGCCATTCACAAGCTCGGGGGCGTCTTGACCACGTTGGCCGGTTACCGGGCCCGGCGGGTCGACATCGACGGCTGCGAGTATCGCGAGGGCCTGTCCGCGGTCGCGGTCGGGGGTGGTGTCGCGGGCAACGTGATCCCCGACGCCGCGCATCTCGACGTCAACTTCCGCTTCGCCCCGGACCGCTCGGTCGATCAGGCGCTCGACCACGTGCGTGAGGTGTTCGCCGCCGACCTCGCCGACGGCACCATCGGGCTGGAGGTCACCGATTCCGCTGCCGGCGCGCTGCCCGGTCTGGCGCACCCGGCCGCCGCAGCGCTCGTCGACGCCGCGGGGGGACGGTTCCGCGCGAAATACGGCTGGACCGATGTGTCGAGGTTCTCGGCGCTGGGAATCCCGGCCGTGAACCTGGGCCCCGGCGATCCCAATCTCGCGCACCGCGTCGACGAGCGGGTGCCTGTAGAGCAGATCCGCGCGGTGACCGACCTGCTGCGCGCATACCTGTCCTGACCTCTCGAGGCCTGCTGATCCCTGCAGCGCTGCTAGCGTGACCGCCATGTCGACCACGCCCGAGCCGAAATCCGTCGAAAACGGAACGGACCCCGACACCTGCTACGTCGGGCCGATCCGGATCCGGCGCGACCAGCAGGGCAAGACGACCGATCGTCGGCTCCTCGAGTGGGTCGACCCACGCGACGCGGAGCGACGTTCCGACCGGACGATGCGCGACTCGTGGCGGGTACTCCGTATCCAGTCCGAGTTCGTGGCCGGGTTCGACGCGATGAGCGAGGTCGCCGAGGCCGTGACGGTCTTCGGCTCGGCACGACTGCATCCGGACTCACCGGAGTACGCCCTCGGTGTGCGCGTCGGCCGGGCCCTGGGCGAGGCCGGTTACGCGGTCATCACCGGTGGTGGCCCCGGAGCGATGGAGGCCGCGAACCAGGGTGCGCACCAGGCCGGGGCCCAGTCGATCGGACTCAACATCGAGTTGCCGTTCGAGCAAGGCCTCAACCCGTGGGTAGACCTCGGTATGAACTTCCGCTACTTCTTCGTGCGCAAGACGATGTTCGTGAAGTACGCGCAGGCGTTCGTGTGTCTGCCCGGCGGCATGGGCACCCTCGACGAACTCTTCGAGGCGTTGACCCTCGTGCAGACCAAGAAGGTCGTCCGGTTCCCGATCGTGTTGGTGGGCAGCGACTTCTGGGGCGGACTCCTCACCTGGATGCGCGATGTGCTCGCCGCGCGCGGGATGATCTCGCCCGAAGATCTCGACCTGCTCACCGTGGTCGACGATCCCGATGACGTGGTCGCGGCGATCGAGGCGGCCACGCCCCGACCGCAGAGGTGACCCCGGCCCTCACGAGGTCGGAGATGACCCGGTCGGCCGGCGATGGCACGATTGCCCGGTGAGTGCTGTCTGCGTCTATTGCGCGTCCGGTCCCGTCGACCAGCCCTACCTCGATCTCGCCGCCGAGGTGGGATGGACGCTGGCCGAACAGGGACACGTGGTCGTCTCGGGTGGCGGCAACATCTCCATGATGGGCGCGCTGGTCAATGCCGCTCGCGAGGCCGGCGGACACACGGTGGGCATCATCCCGCGCGCGCTGATGAAACACGAGGTCGCCGACCTGGGTTCGGGCGAACTCGTCGTCACCGAGACCATGCGCGAACGCAAACGACTCATGGACGAGCGTGCCGACGGGTTCATCACCCTGCCGGGCGGGATCGGAACACTGGAAGAGCTCTTCGAGACCTGGACCGGGGGATACCTCGGGATGCACGACAAGCCGGTCGTCCTGCTCGATCCTTTCGATTTCTACGCGCCGCTGCTCGATTGGCTGCGAGAGTTGTCGACAACCGGGTTCGTCGCCCGGCGATCGCTGGACCGATTGCTCATCACGCGCACGGTCTCCGACGCGGTGGAGTCGGCGACGGCACGGTGAGGCCTTGCTACCGGCCGGTAGGGTAGCGCGTGAGTGCGCGGGGCACTCGAGATGCAGCGGGAGAGCGGAGGGCAGATGTCCCCAGAGGTCGAGCAGCAGGACAGTCGGCAGCAGAGTGTGAAGAAGACCGTCGGTATCCCCGACCTTCTTCGTGGCGTGGTGAAGATGGCGCCACACGCGACCGGGATGATCAAACACGCGCCTGGTCTGATCCGGCGTCCACCCGAGGCCAAGCGGACCATCGGCTCGGTCTTCCAGAAGCACGCCGCCGAACATCCCGACCGGCCCTTTGTCCGGTTCGAGGGCCGGACGACCACCTACGGTGAGGCGAATCGTCGGGTGAACCGATACGCCGCAGCGCTTTCGGCGGACGGCGTCGGCAAGGGCGACGTGGTCGCGTTGCTGTCGAAGAACTGCACGACCGACCTGCTGCTGATGCTGGCCACCGTCAAGCTGGGTGCGATCGCCGGGATGCTGAACTACAACCAGCGCGGTGAGGTGCTCGAGCACAGCGTCGGACTTCTCGAGGCCAAGGTCCTCGTCCACGATCCCGACTGTGCCGAGGCATTCGAGTCGATCCCGGAATCGGTTCTGCCCCAACATGTCTACGACTTCGCCGAATTCGACGCCGCCGCGGAGGGGCTCTCGGAGGCAGATCCCGAGGTCACCGAGCAACTGCCCGCGTCGACCAAGGCCTTCTACATCTTCACCTCCGGCACCACGGGTATGCCGAAGGCCAGCGTGATGAGCCACAACCGGTGGCTCGCGAGCCTGTCCGGCATCGGTGGTCTCGCCGTCCGGTTGCGCCACAGCGACACCATGTACGTGCCGCTGCCGCTCTACCACAACAACGCATTGTCGGTGTCGCTGTCGTCGGTCCTGGCCTCCGGTGCGTGCATCGCCATCGGACGGTCGTTCTCGGCGTCGAAGTTCTGGGACGATGTGATCCTCAACCGCGCCACCGCGTTCTGCTACATCGGTGAACTGTGTCGCTACCTGCTCGCCCAGCCCGAGAAGCCCACGGACCGTCAGCATTCCGTGCACACCGTGGTCGGTAACGGTATGCGCCCGGACATCTGGGACGAGTTCCGCGAGCGTTTCGGCGTCGACCGGGTCGTCGAGTTCTACGGGGCCAGTGAACTCAACCTCGCGTTCGTCAACGCGTTCAGCGTCGACAAGACCGCCGGGTTCTGCCCACTTCCGTACAAGATCGTGGAGTACGACGAGGAGGGCAATCCCAAGCGCGATGACGATGGCCGGCTCGTGAAGGTCGGTCGGGGCGGCACCGGTCTGCTGCTGGCCCAGATCAGCGACCGGGTGCCCGTCGACGGGTACACCGACTCGGAGGAGACCGAGAAGAAGATCATCCGCGACGCGTTCAAGGACGGCGACGCCTACTTCAACTCCGGGGACCTCGTCCGCGATCAGGGCTTCGCGCACATCGCCTTCGTCGACCGGCTCGGCGACACCTTCCGCTGGAAGGGCGAGAACGTCGCCACGACCCAGGTCGAGGGCGCGGTCGACAGCTACGAGGCCGTCGCACAGTCGGTGGCCTATGGCGTCGAGGTGCCCGGAACCGACGGTCGCGCCGGGATGATCGCCATCAAGCTGCGCGAGGGCGCAGATCTCGATCCGGGCAAGTTCGCCGTCCACCTCTACGACGCCCTGCCGTCGTATGCGGTGCCGCTGTTCGTGCGGATCGTCGACGACTTCGAGCAGACCTCGACCTTCAAGAACCGCAAGGTCGAGCTCCGCAAGGAGGGCTACGCCGACGCCGACTCCGAACGGCTCTACGTGCTGCTCGGCAAGGAGAAGGGGTACACCGAGTTCTACGACGGTTACCCCGACGACGTCGCCGCGGCCAAGGTACCCAAGGGGTGAGTCCCGCCCCCGAGGCGTCGGTGTCGCCGACGCTGTGCGGGCGTCGCGTGCCGACCGACCGCGCCCTGGTGATGGCGATCGTCAACCGCACCCCCGATTCGTTCTACGACCGGGGCGCGAGCTTCGACGACGCCGCCGCACAGGAGCACGTCGACCGGGTCGTCGCGGAGGGCGCCGACATCATCGACGTCGGCGGGGTGAAGGCCGGGCCCGGTCGGGAGGTCGACGCCGCCACGGAGGCAGCGCGTGTGGTCGGCATGATCTCCTGGATCCGCGACCGCCACCCGGACGTGCTGATCAGCGTCGACACGTGGCGCAGCGAGGTCGCCGATCAGGCCTGTGCCGCCGGCGCGGATCTCATCAACGACACCTGGGCTGGTTTCGATCCCGAGGTGGTTGCCGTCGCCGCCGAACGTGGCGTCGGGATCGTGTGCTCACACACGGGCGGTGCACTGGTGCGTACCCGGCCGCACCGCGTCGCCTACGGGGATTCCGTCGACGCCGTGGTCGCCGATGTGATCCGGGAGGTGACCTCCGCGGCCGAACGGGCGCTCGCGGCCGGGGTCCGTCGAGACTCGATCGTCATCGATCCGACGCACGATTTCGGCAAGAACACTCACCACGGGCTGGCTCTGTTACGCGGTGTGAAAGATCTTGTTAACACGGGCTGGCCGGTGCTGATGGCACTGAGCAACAAGGATTTCGTAGGGGAGACTCTGGGTACAGACCTAGCGCAACGATTGGAAGGGACTCTGGCCGCGACGAGTCTGGCCGCCGCCCACGGCGCCCGGATCTTCCGCGTTCACGAGGTCGCTGCCACTCGCCGCGTGGTCGACATGGTCGCTGCCATCGCGGGAACGAGACCACCCGCCCGAACAGTCAGGGGACTCGCATGACCAAGCAGCAGAAGCGACGTACGCCCAGCACCGTCAGCCGGGACAAGGCCGCAGTGTGGCCGACGGTCGCCCAGGCCCCGGGAACCGAGCAGCGCTGGTCGGCAACCCACACGTGGGAGCAGCCGGACTGGACGATCGACGAACTCGTCGACGCGAAAGACGGCCGGACGATCTCGGTGGTGCTGCCCGCGCTGAACGAGGAGGAGACGGTCGCCGACGTCATTGCCACGATCATGCCGCTGTACGGGAACCTGGTCGACGAGATCATCGTCCTGGACTCCGGTTCGACCGACGCCACCGCCGAGCGTGCGGTCGCTGCCGGCGCGCAGGTGATCACCCGCGAGGAGGCGGTACCCGAGCTGGATCCGGTCAAGGGCAAAGGCGAGGTGCTGTGGCGTTCCATCGCGGTCGCCACCGGCGACATCATCGCGTTCGTCGACTCCGACCTCATCGACCCGGACCCGATGTTCGTACCGAAGATGCTGGGCCCGCTTCTGGTGAACCCGGAGATCCAGCTCGTGAAGGGCTACTACCGACGTCCGTTGCGCACGGGCGGTACGCACGACGCCAACGGCGGCGGCCGCGTGACCGAGCTCGTCGCCCGACCGCTCCTGGCCTCCCAGAAACCCGACCTCACCGCCGTCCTGCAGCCTCTCGGCGGCGAGTACGCCGGAACGCGCGAACTGCTCTCCTCGGTACCGTTCGCGCCCGGGTACGGGGTCGAGATCGGGCTTCTCATCGACACCTACGATCGCCACGGTCTGGCCGGGATCGGTCAGGTCAACCTCGGGGTCCGAACCCATCGCAACCGCCCGCTGGTGGAGCTGGGGGTCATGAGCCGGCAGATCGTCGGAACCCTCATGCGCCGCTGCGGCATCGGGGACTCGGGTGTCGGACTCACCCAGTTCACCGCCGAACCCGACGGATCGTTCACGCCGCACACCACCGAGGTCTACCTCGAGGATCGTCCGCCGATGAACACCGTGCGGGCTCTGGACGCGAAGACCGAGGAGATGGCCTCCTAGGCTCGCGCCCGGAGCCGACAGACCGATTTCGACAGACGCCGACCCGGCGACGCCGCGTCCCCACCGGGCGCGAGCGGTCGTCGGGTTCGCGCTGCGCCGGAGGCACGCCAGCCGGCTTCTGTCAGGATGGATTGCATGCAGACGCTGCTGCTGTACCTGCTGATCATGGGGCTCGTCGTCGCGGGCGTGTTCGCCATCGTCTGGTTCGTGTTCGGACGTGGTGAAGATCTTCCGCCGGTCGAGCCCGACACGACTCTCACCAGACTGCCGTCGGTGGGGATCACGGGCGACGACGTCCGCGCGCTGCGGTTCGTGCAGACACCGCGAGGCTACAAGCAGGCCGAAGTCGACTGGGCGCTGGCGCGTCTCGCACGTGAGGTCGACGATCTGCGCTCGGTGATCGCGCGCCTGCGCGACCGGGAGCCGGTGCCCGGGACAGCGGTCGACACGCGACCGGACGATCCGGCCGCCGACCACGAGAACGGTGGTGCCGGCGCGTGGCGGTCGGGCCCGCCGACAGCCCCGGGGTAGGCGCGCAGCGGGTTCCGCGCGGCGCGCGTGTCGCGCACTGGCAATCGTGTGAGACGCCTACACGTATCATGTTCGGAGCAGGGACCTTGAAGGGAGCTTGAGAATGGCGGCAATGAAGCCACGTACTGGGGACGGCCCCCTCGAAGCGGCCAAAGAAGGGCGTGGAATCGTTGTCCGGATTCCGATCGAGGGTGGGGGTCGACTCGTCGTCGAGCTGACCGCCGACGAAGCAGCCGCGCTGGGCGAGGAACTCCGCGGGGTCACCGGCTGAACATGCCCCACGAGGGCAGTTCCCATGAGGCCCGGGCGGACACACCGACACCGCACCGGGCGCATGGCCTCACTTCGATCGTCGAGATCCTCCGATGCCCGGTGTGCGCCGGACCCCTCTCGGTCGACGGCACGTCGCTGCGTTGTCCCGACGCCCATTCATTCGACATCGCCCGGCAGGGCTACGTCTCACTGCTCGACGGTCGGTCGGGTGCGCTGCGCGCCGACACCGCGGCCATGGTGGCCGCTCGGGCGCGCGTCCACGACGCCGGTTTCTTCGTCCCTGTGGTCGATTCCGTCGCCCGGCGCGCCGCCGAGTTCGCGATCGGACCCCCTCGGCCCGTGATCCTCGACGCGGGCGCCGGTGGCGGACACTATCTTCGCGCCGCGGTCGCAGCGAGCGGAGCGCCCGGCGGTGTCGACGAGTCTCCTGTCGCCGGAATCGGCATCGACCTCTCCAAGTACTGCGCGCGAGCCATCGCCCGGGGCCCGTATGCGCTCGCCGCCGTCGTCGCCGATGTCTGGCGTGGTCTGCCGGTCGTCGATGATGCTGTCTCGGTGGTGCTCTCGGTGTTCGCACCCCGGAACGCGTCAGAGTTCGCCCGGGTGCTCGCACCGGATGGCGCGCTGGTCATCGTGAGTCCGGGGCCCGACCACCTGGCCGAGCTCATCGAGCCGATGGAGATGCTGCGCGTCGACTCCGCCAAGTCGGCGCGCCTGCACGCCTCGCTCGACGAGGGTTTCGAGTTGGTCGACGAGTCGGCACTGCAGTACACCGTGGACGTCGATGCAGAGACCATCGGGGACCTCGTCGCGATGGGACCCTCGGCTTTTCACTCCGAGGAAGCCGACATCCGCTCCCGGGCGGCCGCGTTCGTGGAGGACGGCCGCAGGCCGGTCACGGTGTCGGTCGTGGTGACCGTGTGCCGGCCCGCCCGCGCCTGACTCCTTCTGCTCAGCGCCGTACGGACTCGTAGACCGCCAGTGTCTGTTCGGCGATCGTCGCCCAGGAGAACTCGGCGTCGGCGCGTTCGCGACCGGCCGATCCCATCGCCGCCGCCGCGGCCGGATCGGAACTGACCGCGTTCACCGTCTCGGCGAGATCGTGTTCGAAGGATCTCGGGTCGACGGGGTCGTATCGCACGAGGCGGCCGGTGACGTTGTCGCGCACCACCTCGGGGATGCCGCCGACCTCCGAGGCCACCACCGCGGTACCGCAGGCCATGGCCTCGAGATTGACGATGCCGAGTGGTTCGTACACCGACGGGCACACGAATACCGTTGCCGCAGTCAGTATCTCGCGGATACGCGGTAGGGGGAGCATCTCGCGCACCCAGTGCACGCCGGGACGCGACGCGGACAGCTCGCCCACGGCCTGTTCGATCTCGGCGCCGATCTCCGGGGTGTCCGGGGCGCCTGCGCAGAGGACGAGCTGGATCGCCGGATCGAAATGGTGTGCCGCGGCCACCAGGTGCGCCACACCTTTCTGCCGGGTGATCCGGCCGACGAACGCCACCACGGGGCGGTCCGGGTCGAGGCCGAGGGCAGTGGGCGTCGAGTCGGGACCGTAGGGGTCGTCGACGGGGTACCACTGCGAGGTGTCGATCCCGTTGCGCACCACATGGACACGTTCGGGGTCCAGTCGTGGGTAGGTGTCACAGATCTCTGTGCGCATCCCGGAACTCACCGCGATCACCGCGTCGGCGTACTCCACCGCGTTGCGTTCGACCCAGCTCGACACCCGGTACCCGCCCCCGAGTTGCTCGGCCTTCCACGGGCGCGACGGTTCGAGCGAATGCGCGGTGAGGACGTGCGGCACGTCGTAGAGTTGGGCGGCCAGATGCCCCGCCAAGCCGGTGTACCAGGTGTGGGAGTGCACGACGTCGGCGTCGGCCGCGCCCACGGCCATCCGGAGGTCGGCCGAGAGCGTGGTGATGGCCGCATTGGCACCGGCCAGCCCGGGGTCGGGGGTGTACACCTCGGCGGTGTCCCGCTCGGCGCCCATGCAGTGCACATCGACGGTGATGAGATCGCGGAGATGGCGCACCAATTCGGTGACGTGGACACCGGCGCCGCCGTAGACCTCAGGTGGATATTCTCGTGTCATCATCGCCACCCGCATGGGCTCGACGCTAGTGCCATCGCGCGCAGTTCGCCATCGGTGCTGGGAAACGGTGGCGGCGGCCGGGACGCGCGCATTCTTCCGGCCCGGTCACCTGGCCGACGGGTTCGATCGCGGTTAAGTTGGGGGAGTGAGATCTGAGCCGCACGTCCTCGGCATCGTCCTCGCAGGCGGCGAAGGCAAGCGTCTGTACCCGCTGACGATGGACCGCGCCAAACCTGCGGTGCCCTTCGGCGGTGCCTACCGGCTGATCGATTTCGTGTTGTCCAACCTGGTCAATGCCGGTTACGAGCGCATTTGCGTGCTGACACAGTACAAGTCGCATTCGCTCGACCGGCACATCTCGCAGACCTGGTGGACGTCGGGATTCCACGGTGAGTACATCACCCCGGTACCGGCCCAGCAGCGACTCGGGCCGCGCTGGTACACCGGCAGTGCCGATGCGATCTTCCAGTCGATGAACCTCATCACCGACGAACGGCCCGAGTACATCGTGGTCTTCGGTGCCGACCACGTGTACCGGATGGACCCGTCGCAGATGGTGGCCGCGCACGTCGAATCCGGCGCCGATGTCACGGTCGCCGGGATCCGCGTGCCACGAGCCGAGGCGACGGCCTTCGGCTGTATCGACTCCGACGCGAGCGGGAAGATCACCCGCTTCCTCGAGAAGCCGACCGACCCGCCGGGCACTCCGGACGATCCCGAGTCGACCTTCGCGTCGATGGGCAACTACGTGTTCACCACCGAGGCGCTGGTCGACGCACTGCGCGCCGACGCCGCCGACTCGGACTCCGACCACGACATGGGCGGCGACATCATCCCGGCCTTCGTGCGCCGTGACACCGCCTACGTCTACGACTTCAAGGACAACGAGGTCCCCGGTGCCACCGAACGCGACACCGGCTACTGGCGTGACGTCGGAACGCTGGACGCGTTCTACGAGGCACACATGGACCTCGTGTCGGTCCACCCGATCTTCAATCTGTACAACGGCCGCTGGCCCATTCGCGGCGAGACGCACAACCTGCCGCCCGCCAAGTTCGTTCAGTCCGGGGTTGCCGAGGACTCCGTCGTCGGGTCCGGCTGCATCATCTCGGGGGGTACGGTGCGCAATTCGGTGCTGTCGTCGAACGTCATCGTCGAGGACGGCGCGGTGGTCGAGGGGAGTGTGCTGATGCCCGGCGTGCGCGTCGGGAAGGGCGCGGTCGTCCGGAAGGCGATCCTCGACAAGAACGTCGTGGTGGGCGACGGCGAACAACTCGGTGTCGACGTCAGCGCCGATCGCGAACGGTTCTCGGTGAGTGCCGGCGGCGTGGTGACGGTCGGCAAGAACATCCGCGTCTAGCGCGGACCGCCGTCCCGCAGCGCGGCGCCGATGAGTGTGGCGATATCGTCCCCGGCATCGTCCGGGAGCGCGTCGACGGGCCACCAGCGGAGGTCCACCGACTCGTCGCTGCGCACGACGTGCGGGAGTTCGCCGTCGGACGTCGGAGCCGCGATCACCCGGTAGCGGACATCGAGATGGCGGGTGGGAACTCCCAGCGAGCAGGTGATCGGGTGGGTGTGGAGGTGCACGATCCCACCACCGGGTTCGGCCGGGTCGGGGGTGTCGAGCACGAGTTCGGGCATGCCCGACTCCTCCCGCGCCTCGCGTAGCGCCGCGTCGGCGATGGAGTCGTCGGACGGCTCGCAGTGCCCGCCGAGCTGGATCCATTTCCCGACCCGGGGATGCAGGGTGAGTAGGACGTGCCGGCGCGTTGCGTCGAAGACGATCGCCGAGCCCGTCAGATGTCCTGGTGCGCAGGCTCGTAGGCATCCATCCGAGGACGCCGCCAGGAAGGCGAGGTACGCGTGACGGAGCGAGTCCTGGGTGGGGTCGGGCGTCTGCCACCGGGTGAGGGCTTCGACGGCGGATGCGTGCAGCGACTCCGCGGTCACAGCTCGAGCACCCACTCCGCGGTGGGCGCGGGGTCCCGCAGCCCCGCCGGTTCGAGCGGATGACCGATGGCGACGGTGCCCAGGGGCTCCCAGCTCGGGTCAAGGTCGAGGACTCGGCGCACCGTCGGTGCGGCGAAGATGGTCGACCCGATCCAGCAGCTCCCGATGTCGCGGACCGACAGCGCGGTGAGCAGGCTGGCGACCGCACCGCCGGCGGCGACGGTGAACATCGTGTGTTCGGCGTCGTTGCGTCGTTCGTCGGGGTACTCGTGGGCGCCGTCGGGCACGAGGAACGGGATCACCAGCTCCGGTGCGTCATACAGGATCTGTCCGCGCCGCAGCCGCTTCTCGATGGATTCGGGTGTCTTGGAGTCTGATTCGAGGTCAGAGCGCCACTCGTGGGACATCGCGTCGAGCAGTTCTCGGCGCCGCGAAGCCGACCGCAGCCAGACGAAGCGGACCGGATGCGTGTGGTGGGGCGCCGGAGCGGTGAGCGCCTCGCCGAGCGCGGCGCGCAGTTCGGCGGGGTCGACGGGACGATCGGCGAAGGTCCGCACCGAACGTCGGGTGCGGATGGCCTCGCGCCGACCCTGAGCGATCGCCTCCTCGGTCCCGAGTCGAAACAGGTCCTCGTCGTAGGGGCGGATGAGGTCGGCGGCGGTGGTCCCGTTCTCGGCCGGACCGAAACCCCGCACGACGGCGACGGGGACAGCGGCGAGCTTGCCCTTCACGAGGTCGGCCGCGGCGGCCAGTTCGTCGGCCACCGCGATCTCGGTGACGATCAACGGGTTTCCGTAGTCGTCTATGCCACCCTCGTAGGGATGGGTCACGGCGATGCCCGCCGCGCCGATGGCGACGTCGGTCTGCCCGGTCCGCCAGGCGCGGCCCATCGTGTCGGTGATGATCACCGCGACGTCGAGGCCGGTGGCATCGGCGATCGCCCGCCGGAGAGCCGCGGCGCTGCCGTCGGGGTCCTCCGGGAGGAGCGCGAGCTGGTCGCTGCGCACGTTGGAGCCGTCGATCCCGGCGGCGGCCTGGACCAGGCCCAGCCGGTTCTCGGTGATCAGGGTCCGGTTCTTGCGCGCCAGCACGCGCACCGATTCGGCGTCGACGAGGCGGCGGCGCAACGCGTCCCGCTCCTCTGGGTCGCTCGGTGCGTCGACCATCCGGCCCTCGGCCTTGGAGATGATCTTGCTGGTGACCACCAGGACATCCCCGGATTCGAGCCACGGTGCGGCGCGGAGGATCTCGCCGGCGACGTCGGAGTCGGCGGTGAACTCGGGCAGGCCGGTCACCGGATGGATCTCGAGGTGGCCCGGCGCACGGTGGTCGGGGCGAGCGGTCACGCGAGGCCCTTGTTCGAATCGGGGAGCGGCACGTCGACGATGGCGCAGGCCGCGCGCACCATCTGGGCGGTGGCCGCGGGGTCGGTCATGAGGAGCGGAGCCGACCCGATGGCCATACCGTCGACGGCCGCGTGGTCGCCCTCGGCTATCAGCCATCCGTCGAGAATCCCGCTGCCACTGCGGGCACCGTAGTGCCCGGCGATGCCCTCGGCCGAGGACTCCACCTCGATCACGGACAGACATTCGTCGGCCATGCCGCGCAGGGGCCGGTTGTCGATGACCGGCGAGATGCCGACCACCGGGGCCTTCGTCTGTCGTAACGCGCTGCGCATTCCGGGGACGCTGACGATCGCGCCGATGCTCACAACCGGATTCGACGGTGCGAGTAGGACGACGTCGGCGTCGGCGATCGCGTCGAGAACTCCTGGTGCCGGTGCGGTGTCGTCCGAACCGACCTGTGCGAAGCCGAACGTGGGGATCTGTGCGCGATGGCGCACCCACCACTCCTGGAAGTGGATCGCGACGCGCTCGCCGTCCTCGCCGTCGGGTTTGGCGACGACCACGTGGGTCTCGTGACGGTCGTCGGTGACGGGGAGGAGCCGCACGCCAGGGTTCCAGCGGCGGCACAGGGCGGCGGTGACGTCGGACAGTCGGTATCCGGCGTCGAGCATCTGGGTTCGGATCAGGTGCGTCGCGAGGTCACGATCGCCGAGGCCGAACCAGTCGGGGTCGGCGCCATAGGCGGCGAGTTCTTCCTTCGCGCGCCAGGATTCGTCGCGCCTGCCCCATCCGCGTTCGGGATCTATCCCGCCGCCGAGGGTGTACATGCACGTGTCGAGATCGGGGCAGATCCGGACACCGTGCATCCAGGCGTCGTCACCGACATTGACGATCGCGGTGATCTCATGCTCGCTCGACCGGGCGCCGGACGCGTCGTCCTGGGGGGCAGGGAACGCCGTCGGGCCGAACAATTCGCGCAGACCGAGGAGAAATCGTGCCCCTCCGACGCCCCCGACGAGTACGGTCACCTTCACAGCAGGTACTCCTTCACACCGCCACTGTAGTGCGCGGTGCGAGAAGGCGGTCAGGCGCTGTCGGCGCGGTCCGGATGGTGTGGACCGGCGTCCGGGTCGGTGTGACATTCACGTCGGGTTGAGGTCAACGTCGTGTCGAGTCACAAGATTGTCGGATCCTGGTGGTAAACAGAGAATCTTTGACTTCAACTTGACCGGGACCGCCTTGGGCGTGTGTAATCACATCAGTGTCATTCCGAGTTTGAGATCGAGAACCTTCGGATCGAAAACCGCTGGACGTCAACGGATTCGATCGTATGTTCGAACTCGGGTGAGGGTCGGTTCCGGCACTTCGCGGGCCGTCGCTCGGGCGCTCTGAGTACGACTGATGTGGGTGTTGACGCATCCGTAGTACAAGTGGTGTGGCAACAGTGGTGGGTGCGGCTCACAGGCCGTGTTCGCAGAGGACGCAGAAACTACCAACATCCCGAGCTAGGAGGCGCCGACGATGGCTTTGGAAAACCCGATCGGCAATCCGCTTGAACCACAGAATCGCCCGCAATTCGCCGCCGAGTTCAATACCCTTGGCCCCGTTGATGATTCGATGATCGGTGGCACCGCCGCCGCGTCGGTCATCGGTGTCGGCACCGATTTCGGGTCGCCCGTGGCGCCCATCGCCGATGACGAGGACCCAGGCCGTCGCCATCTCTCGTTGGTGCCCAACGACTTCGATGATCTCTTCGACGCCGTCGAAGACCAGTGGCAGGACCGCGCCCTGTGCGCGCAGACCGACCCCGAGGCGTTCTTCCCCGAGAAGGGTGGGTCGACGCGCGAGGCCAAGCGGATCTGCCAGGGCTGCGAGGTCAAGTCCGAATGCCTCGAGTACGCACTGCACAACGACGAACGCTTCGGCATCTGGGGCGGCCTGTCGGAGCGTGAGCGCCGGCGTCTCAAGCGCGGCATCATCTGAGTCGGCGCCCCGCACAGGGATCGCTCGACACCACCGATCAAACTCGACTGTCGGTCGGCCTAACGGCTACCGCAGTATTTCGACCGCGGATCATTCTGGTCCGCGGTCGATCGTGTCTTCGTCGACGCCCAGGTGCGTTGCCACCTGCTGTACGAGGACCTCGTGGATCAGGTCCAGCAACTCGGTGCCCTTCTTGGCGCGGGACTCCAGGGGCCGGCGGAACAGGATGATCTGCGCACGCGTCGGCGCTCCGTTCACATCCATCCCGGCCGGGATCAACCGGGCGAGTGGGACGGCTCCGTCGGCTGTCACCTCGTCGGGCCACTCGACGGTCTCGGGATCGCGGGGCAGCAGGCGGGGGATCTCGTCCACGGCGATGTCGAGCCCGGCGATCTGATCGTGCCACTGCGCGTCGATCTCGGCGAAGGCCTCCAGCGCGACCGCGTCGAATTCGTCGGACCGGCTGTTGTGGGCGGGTACACCCTGCGGGAGCAGCGGTGAGCGCAGCCCGCGTCCGCGACGGTCACGGTGACGACCGACGCGCCGACGACCGCGGCGCGACTCCGGCAGGCCGGAGGCGCCACGTGGAGTCGGCTTCGGGTCGATACGCATGGCGAGAGTGTAGGAGGTCGGATGAGTCCGTGTCTCCTCTGGTTGCCCGTGTCTCCTCTGGTTGCCCGTGTCTCTTCTCGTGCCCCTTGTCGTGTCCGGTCGGTCCGGCCGTGAGCGTGTCGCCGACGTGGTTGCGAGCGACGAGGGCTAATCTCGTCACGTGAAGCTTCCCCGTCTGTGCTGCCGACCCGGCTGCGCCCGATCTGCGGTGGCTACCCTGACCTTCGTCTACGCCGAGTCCACCGCGGTGATCGGTCCGCTGGCGACGTCGCAGGAGCCGCACTCCTGGGACCTGTGCGACGACCACGCCCGCGGGATCACCGTCCCGCGCGGGTGGGAGATGCTGCGCAGCGAGCGGGGATTCTCCGCGCCGCCGGCCGAGGATCAAGAACTGACCGCACTCGCCGAGGCGGTCCGGGAGGCCGGCGCCGTCGCCGGCGGCGGACGCGCACGATATGTCGATCGCGGTCCGATCGACGCGCTCGATGCCTTCGAGGACACCCACTTCGCCGACGCCCACCGTGACGCCGTGGACGACCGCCGGTCCGGGCGTCATCGCGCCGGCCCGGTCGACGCGCCGTCGCAGTCGTCTGCGGCGCCGCGTCACCAGACCCGGCCGCGTCCGGGCCGTCGTGGCCACCTACGGGTACTTCCGGACCCGGTCGACTGACCGGTCACCACCGCGCGGGGGGCGTGGACCCCGAGGACGTCGAGGGGAGACGTCGCCACCTGGCCGCGTCGGTGGTCTCGGCCCCCACGTCTGCCGTGGCCGGAGTTCCCGGAACTGTGCCGAGTACGTGCGCGCCGACCCCGCGAGCTGGCTACCCTGGTGACATGCGAACCGGTTCCCCCGACCTCGACAACGCCGAGGAGCTGATCTCCGCGGATGTCGACGGTGTGCTGAGAGCGGTCGCACTCGCCGGCGCCCAGGTACGTGCCGTTGCCGAAGCGGTCCGCGAAGGGGTTCTCTCACCCCTCGCCGAACTGCGTCCCCGTAGCGTCGTCGTGGTCCACGGCTCCAGCGGGGTGTCCCATCGGGCGACCGATTTCGCGGTGGCGACACTTGCCGCCCGGGTGGACGTCCCGGTGGTCAGCGGTCCGGTGTTGCCCGGGTGGATCGGGCCGCTGGACGTCGTGATCGTCGCAGGCGATGACGCCGGAGATCTCGCGCTCGCCGACGCGGCCGCGCGGGCGCTGCGCAGGCGGGCCGAAGTCGTGGTGGTGGCCCCGGTGGCCGGCCCGCTTCAGGATGCACTGGGAGGCAACGGGATCAACCTCGCGCCCCGCTTCGACATCGAACCCCGCTTCCGGTTCGTCGGTTTCGCCGCGGCATTGCTCGCGGTGTTCGGGGCGTTGACCCAGGTCCGCTTCACCGGTGCCGCGCCCACGCTCGACGACCTCGCCGACGCACTCGACGCCGAGGCCTCCACCGGACATCCGGCGCGCGATGCGTTCCACAACCGGGCGAAGTCGCTGGCGCTGCGTATCCAGGGACGCCCCACGGTCTGGACGGCGGACAGCCCCGCCGGCGCGGCCATCGCCCGTCACGCGGTTGCGGGATTGGTCGGATTGTCCGGGATCGTCAGCGCTGCAGCCGAACTTGCGGACGTCTCGCGAATGGTTCAGTTACTGGGAGCGCGCCCGGACAGCGGGCCGGTCGCGGACTCCATCTTCTACGATCCCGACTTCGACGGTCCTCCGTCGGCACCCGCGCCGCGGGTTCAGGTCGTCTCGACCGGCCGACGAGAGTGGTACACGCGCCAGCGCGTCGCAGGTCTGGGCGAGGTCGATCTGCTCGTCGGACTCGATCGTGCACAAGAGACTTCGGCCGCCGGGGGCACGGACGGCCGAGAATGGGACGACCGGCGCCCGGTGCCGGGCGAGGATCCGGTGGCCGACGGCCCGGGGGATGTACTGGATTTCCTGATCGTGGCACTACGGGTCGAGATGGCGGCGGTGTACCTCCGCCTGGTTGGGAACGCGATGCAATGAGGATTATCGACGGTGTGGTGCGGCCCTATGCGTGGGGTTCACGGACGGCGATCGCGTCGATACAGGGCAGGCCGGTGCCCTCGGCACACCCGGAGGCCGAACTGTGGTTCGGGTCCCATCCCGCGGGTTCGGCTCGATGCGTGGACGTGGCGGGGATTCAGCAGGATCTCGTCGACGTGATCGATGCGGACCCGATCGGGACGCTCGGCGCGGCGAGCACGGCTGCCTTCGGCGAGCGGCTGCCGTTCCTGCTGAAAGTGCTCGCCGCCGACGAGCCGCTGTCCCTGCAGGCCCACCCGTCCGCCGAACAGGCGCGCGCGGGATTCGAGCGCGAGAACGCCCGCGGTGTCGCCCTCGACGCCCGCGACCGCAACTACCGAGATCCGTGGCACAAGCCCGAATTGATCGTCGCCACGACCCCGTTCGACGCGCTGGCCGGTTTCCGCCGACCGGAGGACACCGTCCGGTTGCTCCGCGCGCTGCAGGTGAGCGAACTCGACCCCTATCTCGGAATGCTGGCCGGCCAACCGGATTCCGAGGGTTTGCGGGCGCTGTTCACGACGTGGCTGACGCTGCCCGAGTCCATGCTCCGCCAACTGGTTCCGGCGGTACTCGCCGGCGCGGTCACCGTCCTCAGTGCGGGTGAGACCGAGTTCGTCGCCGAATTGCGCACGGTCTGTGAACTCGGGGAGGCCTACCCGAACGACCCCGGTGTCCTGGCGTCGCTGCTCCTCAACAACATCCACCTCGAACCCGGGCAAGGACTCTATCTCGCCGCGGGCAACCTGCACGCCTACCTTCGCGGTACCGGTGTGGAGATCATGGCGAACTCCGACAATGTCCTACGGGGCGGGCTGACACCCAAGCACATCGACGTCCCCGAACTGTTGCGTGTCCTGGACTTCACCCCGGTCGACGTCACCGACCTGACCCCGCAGGTCCGGACGATCGGTGCCGAGCGCATCTATCTCACCCCCGCCCCGGAGTTCCGGCTGTCGCGGATCGAACTGGACGGCACGGGACTTCATCACGCGTCGTCGATCTGTTTCGACATGCCCGGGCCGCAGATCCTCGCCGTGCTCAGCGGCGCGGTGGAGGTCCGGCCGGCGGGCGGGAATCCGCTCACCGTGCCGGCCGGCCGGGCGATGTGGATCACCGACGAGGACCCGGACGTCATCGTCCGCGCGGCGTCGGCGCGAGCGGTCTTCTACCGCGCACTGGTGCCGGCCGCGGTGTCGGCGCATCCCGGACTGACCTCGACGGTGGCGACCGCTGCCGAGTGATCCGGTCGCGGTACCGATCTCGCCGGGTGGATCAGCGTCGGACAGGTGCCGCCGGTGTGGCGGCGGCGGGTTCCGGATAGCCGCCGATCAGGGTCCATTCGTCGGGGGTCGCGACCATGGTCACCAGGATCGGCCGGCCACCGGTGTCGAGTGAGATGTCCTGCGGTGTACGCGGATTCTGTCGCAGCGCAACGGTGGCGCCATCGGTGGGTTCGCCGAGACCCGGTGCGACGACGATCATGCGGGTGGTGTCGGGTTGGGGAGAAGGCGGTGCGACGCCGTCGACGATGATCAGTGCCGGACCGGGGCGCGCCGGAGTGCGGTCGCCCGAGAGCGACAGCGCACTCGGGTCGCCCACGGCGGTGACGACCGGCGTCCATCGGTGCGGGCGATCGGTGTGCACGCGTACCGCGGCGCCGGCCGCCACCGCGCGCAGGGCGATCTGGGCGACGACGTGGAGCCCCGCGGCGACCGAGACGGTGGGGATGCCGGGCCCGACGAGCCGGGTGGCGACTGCGCGACCGGCGTGATCGGCCCCGATCAACTGCCCGCAACCGCCCGCCGGAATACGTGCCGAGGTGAGGAACTCCTCCGCCTCGGGACCGGTGAGCGCGGGGAGGACCCGGTCGAGGCGAGTGGGCGTCGAGATGGGCAGGCTCGCTGCAAGAGCGTCGAACTGGCGGCCGTCGAGGGGGATCAACCCGGCGGGCCACTCGGTGATCGCGCGCCGCGCGGCGGGGAACTCGTTGAAGCGGACGATCCCGGACACCTCGACCGTCGTGCGATCACCACGACGCCTGCCCTCGGTCGCTCGAGAACGGAGCTTGACGGTGACGGTCGTGGAGACCGCGGAGTTGACCCAGACGCCGCGCATCACATCGGCGAGCGCGGCCGGTTCGACGGCGGCGCTGCGCATCCGCAGGCCGGCCACACCAACCGAGTCACGCTCCTCCGCGAGCGAATCGAGACTCGCACCCTCGGTCAGCTGCGTCGCGATGGCGGTGATCTGCGCCGCCGACAAGATCGTTGTCGACAATCCCTGTTCGGCAAGCCTTTTCGCGACCCGCCTGGTGGTCACGGTCGCGGTCCGCAGAGCACCGGTCGCGCCGCCGCCACGCCGGGCAACGGCGTCGGCACAGTCGAGGGGGTTGAGCCGGAGGACGACCAGCACCGACCGCTGGGCCGTTGCCGACAGCGGGCCGAGAGTGCGGTCATAGGTGGCCGGTGCCACGCCCGAACCCCACACGCGCACACCGTGGCTGATGACCTCGATGGAGCTGAGCTGGATGTCGTAGGGGCTGATGCACTCGGCCAGGACACCGAGGGGCACCACCTGTCCCGATTCGTCGCTCAGTTCGCTGTGCCCCGGGGTGAGGTAGGTGACGGCCGGACCGCCCGGATCCACTCGGACGACCGTCACCAGCGTGTCCCCGACCCATCGCGCGCCGATGGTCGTCGGCGCCGAGGAACGTCGTGCGGCGGTGTGCGTGGTGGGTGCGGGCAGCGGGATGTCGAACGGGGCCGGGGCGAGGTCGGCATGATCGCGGCGCATGCGCGACCACGAGAACGACAGGTGGGCGGCCATCCGGCCGAACAATGACCGCCGACCGCCCACGCGCACCAGGCCTGCCGAGACGATCGCGGCCACGCCGAGCGCGGTTGCCCCCCACACGCTGCCGGAGACGGTCCAGACGACCAGCCCGACCGCCAGGATCGCCTCGATCACGACGAGTGTGGGCAGTGCCATCCCACGCGTGTTCCGCTCCACGGTTGCGACCCCCTCGATCACCGCTGCCCGATTGTCACGTGGCGCCCACCGCGCGTGTCCACAAGCGGTGGAGCCCCACACGTCAGGGGCATCTTTGTCGGTTAGGCTACTACCGCGCGGCAGGGGGTATGCCGCAGGAGATCACAACCCGCCCGCCGCCGGACCCGGTCCGACGGTGCGAGCCGGGTGCGGACAGGGGGAGTCGTGGCACGTCAGCTGACGACCAAGGCCCAGGTCAACGGCTACCGTTTCCTGATCAAGCGGCTCGAGCACGCGCTGGTACGACGCGACGTCCGCATGCTGCACGATCCCATGCGTACCCAGTTGCAGGCTCTCGTGGTCGGTACGGTCCTCGGCCTGCTGGTCCTCGGCGGATGCGGTATCTGGGGTCTGATCCGGCCGCAGGGCTCGGTCGGCGACGCCACCATCATCGTGAGCAAGAACAGCGGCAGCACCTACGTATTGATCGAGGACACCCTGCATCCCGTCCTCAATCTGGCCTCCGCCCGGCTGATCACCGGCAGTTCGGAATCGCCGACGTCGGTCGGGGACAACAAGCTCAAGCCGTACCCCCGTGGACCCCTGCTGGGTATCCCCGGGGCGCCGGCGGCACTTCCGGGGTCGTCGCATGCGGACTCCTCGACCTGGACGGTGTGCGATTCGTCGACCGTGTCGGAGTCGCCGACCGAGTCCATCGAGCAGACCGTCATCGCCGAGACGCCGCGCCTGGGCGATTCGATCGGGGTGGGGCGTCCCGCCGATGCCGTGCTCGTGGACGCCGGCGACCAGACCTTCCTGGTGTATCAACTGTTCCGGGACGGGGTCTGGAGCCCGGTTCGTGCCGCGGTCGACACCGAGAGCGTGCCGGTCCTGCGTGCGCTCGGACTGGAGGGGGCCACCCCGAGGCAGATGTCCGCCGGGCTGCTGAACACCTTCCCGCTCGTCGATCCGCTTGCGGTGCCGGAGATCTCGGGGTCCGGTCAGCCGGGCGCGGTCGAGGGGGCGAGCATCGGTAGTGTCGTCAAATCGGTCGGCGTCGATGACTCGACGGCCTATCACCTCGTCCTGCGTGATGGGGTCCAGCAGATCAGCGCCCCTACTGCCGAGATCATGCGGCTGGCCGACTCCGACGCCGCACCCGTGACCACCGTCGCCCCGGGACGGCTCGCCGCGTTGAAGACCGTGAGTTCGGAACCCGTCTCGGACTTTCCCGAACTCGAGCCGGAGCTGCTGGACGTGAGCGGCGATCCGACGCTGTGCCGCACCTGGACTCGCGGCACCGGCGAGCCCCGGGCACAGACCTCGCTGCTCGCCGGCCGTGAACTACCGCTCGGTTCCGATGCGGTGCCGGTCCGACTGACATCGTCCGACGGCGCCGGGCCGAACCTCGACGCGGTGTACATGCCGCCGGGTTCGGGCGAGTACCTGCAGGTGACCGGCAACGAGGCCGACAGCTCACGCACCGAATCCCTGTTCTACGTCAACGATTCGGGCGTGCGATTCGGAGTCCCGGATTTCGAGACCGGCGGCATCCTCGGACTCGGGGACTCGCCGTCCCTCGCGCCATGGTCGGTGGTGTCGCTGCTGGCGCCCGGGCCGACCCTCTCGCGCGAGAACGCACTGGTCGCGCACGACGGCCTCGAGACCGCCGAACTGGAAGCCGGCGCGGAGCGCACGGAGGGACCGGCAGCAGAGGGATGATCGGCCGCCGGCTTCGGTCCTACGTCAGCGGACCGCCGATGATGTTTCCGACGATGCCGCGGATGACGTTCGTGCCGTCCTCGGACCGTAGCTCTTCGTACCAGGCGGCGGTCGCCTCCGGGTCTTTCCCATGGGTGACGTCACAGCGCTTGCGCGCTCGCAGGACGAGGTCGGCGGCCCGTTCGGTGCGCGACGCCTCGTAGGCGGCGAGTGCCGCGTGCGGATCGTCGGCATGGTCGCGGAAGGCGAACTGCAGTGCGATCGCGTCCTCCATCGCCGAGCAGCCGCCCTGGCCGATGTCGGGAGTCGTGTTGTGTGCGGCGTCTCCGAGCAGGGCGACTCGTCCTCTCACCCACGTGTGGAACGGGTCGATGTCGAGGATCTCCACCCGGTTCGTGGTCGCGGGATCCAGTGTCTCGATCAGCTTCTGGACCCCGGGCGCCCATCCCGCGAACTCCTCGGCGAGCACGTCACGTGCCGTACCGCGTTCGAACGGGACTCCTTCCGGCATGGTGACGTCGAAGAAGAAGTAGAACCGGTTGCCCGCCACCGGCATCACCGACACTCTTCGCGAATCACCCACGTAGGTGGTCCATTCGGTGGCCGGCCCGATCTCCTCGTCGATCGGGACCAGCCCGTTGAAGTTGACGTATCCCGCGTAGCGGCGTTCGACGGCGTGGCCGAGCACGTGTTCGCGGGCAAGCGATCTCGCGCCATCGGCGGCGATGACGATGTCACCGTGAGCGGTGCTGCCGTCGGCGAATTCGACGGTGGCGCGCTCCGGGCCGTCGTGGACGGCGACCATCTTCTTGCCGAATCGGATCTCGTCGTGCCCGAATGCGTTCATCAGCATGAGTTGTAGTTCGGCGCGGGCGATCGGATACGGACGTTGTCCGACCTCGTCGATGAGCGGTGCCATGCTGAAGCGGCACATGGTCTCTCCGGTGAAGGCGTCGATGTAGCTCATCGAGTCGACGATGCCGCCGAGTGCAGCCGTCTCCGCTTCCAGCCCCAGGTGATTGAGACACTTCACCCCGTTGGACCACACCGAGATCGCCGCGCCCACCGGTCTGTTCTCGGTGACCTGTTCGTACACCTCGACCTCGTGGCCGAGCTGTCGCAACGCGATGGCCGCCGAGGTCCCGCCCATACCGGCGCCGATGATCACTGCTTTCACAGGAACCCAGGCTAGGTGTCCGGGCGTCCCGGCGCGCGACGAGCGCCTCGGCAACGGCTCGGCTGTCCGTCTGGCCACGATGTCACGGGCCGTGCGGAGCCAACGAGGTTCAGGACCGGTGGTGACCGGTGACGAGCGCGGTCACCATCTTCTGCCACTGATCGATGATCGTCTCGAGGTCGAGACCGACGTCCACCAATAGATAGCGCACCGAGCTCGCCCACAGTGGCCCCTGGACGGTGAGCGCCAAGAAGTCGATCGACTCATCGAAACCCAACTGGCGCAACAAGATCTGCACATGTTGAGTTGACGTCCGGGCCACCGGGTGGCTCATGAAGTCCTCGGCGCCCGCGCCTGCCTCCAGCAGGATGTCCAGGTGGTCGGAGGTGAGTTTGAGACGGGCTCGACCGTAGGCGAGCAGGCGGTCGAGCGGGGGTGCGCCGGGGCCGAGCGGCTCCGGACCGGACAGATAGGCCTGCTGGATCTCGGACTCGCTGTGGTCGAGTAGGGCGAGCATGAGACCGGTCCGGCTGCCGAATCGACGGAATACTGTGCCCTTGCCCACACCTGCCTCGCGGGCCACCGCCTCCATGGTCACCGCGGCCGCGCCGTGGTGGTCGATCAGGTTCTTCGCGGCAGCCAGCAACAGACGTCGGTTACGTGCGGCGTCGGCACGTTCGGTCCCCGAGGGGTTGAGCGAGATGTGGAGCGGGGAGTGGTCGGGCCCATTCGGCACGTGATGAGCGTAACTCTTGACCAGATGCGGAATGAATCGGACCCTGGTCCGGTTAAAGCAAGTCGTAGACAAGGTCCCTGCGGACCACCTGTGCCATCGAGAGGAATCACATGTCGGAACGAGTCGTCGAACTGGTCGCGCTGGTCGGAAGCCTGCGCGCCGCCTCCCTGAACCGTCAGCTCGCTCACGTGGCCGCAGACAACGCGCCCGCCGGAGTTCATGTCACCGTCGTCGACGACCTCGGCTCGCTGCCGTTCTACAGCGAAGACGTCGATGTCGAGGATCAGCTCGACGCCGGGGTGGCGAAGCTGCGCCAGGTCGTGGGTGCTGCCGATGGCGTCCTCATCGCCACGCCGGAGTACAACGGCACCATCCCCGCGGCGCTGAAGAACGCCATCGACTGGCTGTCGCGGCCCTACGGCACCGGTGCGCTGACCGGTAAGCCCGTCGCGGTGCTGAGCGCTGCGCTCGGTCAGTACGGCGGCGCGTGGACGCGCGAGGACACCCGTAAGTCGGTCGGCATCGCCGGGGGTCGCGCGATCGAGGAGGCCGACCTCGGCCTGCAGGTCGCAGCTCTCCCCGAGGGCGGACTGAGCGATCCGGAGATCGTCGAGAAGGTCGTCGCCTCTGTCGCCCGGCTGGTGGACGAGGCGTCGGTCAGCGCCTGACCTCGTACCGACGTACCGACGCCGCGCCCGGCTCTGCCCGGCGCGGCGTCGTCGTGTTCGGGGTCGGCGACGTCCGGCTGTGGATGGTCGGTGGACATGTTGTGGACCGCCTCGGGACAACATGTGAGCGACACGCCGAACATGCGGTGGACACGCCCGGATTTGTGATCGTGCACCTCTCCGACCTGCATGTCTTCCATCAATGTTATTCACAACCCCTTGTGGTGACCAGAAATGTCAGCCACTAGGTGTAGTGTTTGCCGTACCAGTCAGGCACAAGACGAGAAGCAGTTCGACTCCTCGACGAAGCCGCCACGATGGTGATCCAGATCACCTTCTTCACGCTGGAAAACCGCACGTCACTGGCGATTCCTACGACCCGAGGAGCACCTCCGAATGTCAATCACCGTCTACACCAAGCCGGCCTGCGTCCAGTGCAATGCCACCTACAAGGCCCTCGACAAGCAGGGTCTGTCCTACGAGATCGTCGACATCAGCGAGGACGCCGAAGCACGTGATTACGTGATGGCGCTCGGTTACCTGCAGGCGCCGGTCGTGGTTGCCGACGACGCACACTGGTCGGGCTTCCGTCCCGATCGGATCAAGGCACTCGCCACCGCCGCTGCCTGATCCGTCGTCACCGTGACGGTGACGACGCCCGCCGGACTGGCGGTGCGGAGCCGATCCGACGGGGAAGCCGGATCGCACAGCATCGACAAGTCATCGAGGAAATGGACACGCCGGACACGGCGTTGATACCGACAGTGCACTGCCGGAGTTCTCCGGCAGGCGAGATCCACGAGAACGACCAGGCTGGAGGAGACATGGCGGCAGAATCGCCGTTGATCGTGTACTTCTCCTCCGTATCGGAGAACACCCACCGGTTCGTCGAGAAGCTGGAGATGCGCGCCCTGCGCATCCCGGTCCTCGATCGGACCGGTGATTTTCGTGTCGACGAGCCGTACGTCCTGGTCTGTCCGACCTACGGCGGGGGCAAGGCGACGGGGCAACCCGGCGGCTACGTCCCCAAACAGGTCATCCGCTTCCTCAACGACGAACACAACCGATCATCGATCAGGGGGGTGATCGCGGCGGGCAACACGAACTTCGGTGAGGAGTTCTGCCACGCAGGCGACGTCATCGCGCGGAAATGTCGCGTCCCCTATCTCTACCGATTCGAATTGATGGGCACCTCCGACGATGTCGACCGCGTCCGCGCGGGACTCGCCGAGTTCGCCCTGAGTCCGGCGTTCGCGGCGAGTGTGTCGCTCAGCGCCTCGCCCGCCTGACCTGGCGCTTCGCGCGTTCCAAGGCTTGTCGTACCCATCCCATACTCTGGCCTCGCCGGCCCTCGGTAACAGCCACCACTATCCGCAGGAGTCATCTGTCGTGTCGCCCACCGCCGCCGTCTCGGACACCACTTCAGCCAGCAAGTCGGGCGTGCACCCCGGGCCGTCGGGACACGACCCGGGCGAGCTGGACTACCACGCCCTCAACGCGATGCTCAACCTGTACGACGCCGACGGCAGGATCCAGTTCGAGAAGGATCGCGAGGCCGCGAACCAGTACTTCCTGCAGCACGTCAACCAGAACACGGTCTTCTTCCACGATCTCGACGAGAAGCTCGACTACCTCGTCGAGGAGAACTACTACGAGCCCGAGGTCCTCGCGAAGTACGACCGCGAATTCGTCAAGGACCTCTTCGGGTACGCCTACAGCAAGAAGTTCCGCTTCCCGACCTTCCTCGGGGCGTTCAAGTACTACACGAGCTACACGCTCAAGACCTTCGACGGCAAGCGATACCTCGAGCGTTTCGAGGACCGCGTGTGCATGGTGGCGCTGACCCTGGCCGACGGCGACACCGCCCTCGCCCGCAACCTCACCGATGAGATCATCGAAGGCCGCTTCCAGCCGGCGACGCCGACGTTCCTCAATTCGGGCAAGAAGCAGCGTGGTGAGCCGGTCTCGTGCTTCCTGCTGCGTATCGAGGACAACATGGAATCGATCGGCCGGTCGATCAATTCCGCGTTGCAGCTGTCGAAGCGGGGTGGCGGAGTTGCCCTGCTGCTCAGCAACATCCGTGAGCACGGCGCACCGATCAAGAAGATCGAGAACCAGAGTTCGGGTGTCATCCCGATCATGAAGCTGCTCGAGGACTCCTTCTCCTACGCCAACCAGCTCGGTGCCCGGCAGGGTGCGGGCGCGGTGTACCTGCACGCGCACCACCCGGACATCTATCGCTTCCTCGACACCAAGCGCGAGAACGCGGACGAGAAGATCCGCATCAAGACGCTGTCCCTCGGCGTGGTCATCCCGGACATCACGTTCGAGCTGGCCAAGGCCAACGACGACATGTACCTGTTCAGCCCCTACGACGTCGAGCGTGTCTACGGGGTCCCGTTCGCCGACGTCAACGTGACCGACAAGTACCACGAGATGGTCGAGGACCGCCGGATCCGCAAGACGAAGATCAAGGCCCGCGAGTTCTTCCAGACGCTCGCCGAGCTGCAGTTCGAGTCGGGTTACCCGTACATCATGTTCGAGGACACGGTGAACCGCGCGAACCCGATCGACGGCAAGATCACCCACTCCAACCTGTGCTCGGAGATCCTGCAGGTGTCGACTGCGTCGACCTTCAACGACGACCTGTCCTATGCCGAAGTGGGCAAGGACATCTCGTGCAACCTGGGTTCGCTGAACATCGCCAAGACGATGGACTCGCCCGACATCGGCCAGACCATCGAGACCGCGATCCGCGGCCTCACCGCGGTGAGTGATCAGACCTCGATCACCTCGGTGCCCTCGATCGAGCACGGCAACAACAACTCTCACGCCATCGGCCTGGGGCAGATGAACCTGCACGGCTACCTGGCGCGCGAGCGGGTCTTCTACGGCAGTGACGAGGGCATCGACTTCACGAACATCTACTTCTACACGGTGCTGTTCCACGCCCTACGCGCGTCGAACAGGATCGCCAAGGAGCGCGGCCGGGCGTTCACCGGCTTCGAGAAGTCGAAGTACGCGAGCGGCGAGTTCTTCGACAAGTACATCGACAAGACGTGGGAGCCGGAGACGCAGAAGGTGCGCGACCTGTTCGGTCAGGCCGGCATCGCGATCCCGACACAGGATGACTGGCGCGAGCTGAAGGAAGCCGTCCAGCGCGACGGCATCTACAACCAGAACCTGCAGGCCGTGCCGCCGACCGGTTCGATCAGCTACATCAACCACTCGACCAGCTCGATCCACCCGGTCGCCGCCAAGATCGAGATCCGCAAGGAAGGCAAGATCGGCCGCGTCTACTATCCCGCGCCGTACATGACCAACGACAACCTGGAGTACTACCAGGATGCGTACGAGATCGGGTACGAGAAGATCATCGACACCTACGCCGCGGCCACGCAGCACGTCGACCAGGGTCTCAGCCTGACGCTCTTCTTCAAGGACACCGCCACCACGCGCGACGTCAACAAGGCGCAGATCTACGCATGGCGCAAGGGCATCAAGACGCTGTACTACATCCGCCTGCGCCAGATCGCGCTCGAGGGGACCGAGGTGGAGGGTTGCGTCAGCTGCATGTTGTGATCCGTTGCGCGACAGCGCATCTCAATGCTTCCGAACTTGCCCACACCCGTTAGACGAGGAAGAGCGATGACCTCCACCGAAAGCCACAGCCCCGCCGACGGAGCGCCCATCAAGCTGGTCAGCCGGGTCTCGGCGATCAACTGGAACCGCGTCCCCGACGAGAAGGACGCCGAGGTGTGGGATCGCCTCACCGGCAACTTCTGGCTACCCGAGAAGGTGCCGGTGTCCAACGACATCCCGTCGTGGGGCACGCTCACGGAGTACGAGAAGCAGCTCACCATGCGGGTGTTCACCGGGCTCACCCTGCTCGACACCATCCAGGGCACAGTCGGCGCGGTCTCGCTCATCCCGGACGCGACCACTCCGCACGAGGAGGCGGTGCTCACCAACATCGCGTTCATGGAGTCGGTGCACGCCAAGAGCTACAGCTCGATCTTCTCGACGCTCTGCTCCACCAAGGAGATCGACGAGGCGTTCCGCTGGTCGGAGGAGAACGAGCAGCTGCAGCGCAAGGCCCGGATCGTCATGGACTACTACCGTGGCGACGACCCGCTCAAGCGCAAGGTCGCCTCGACACTGCTCGAGTCGTTCCTGTTCTACTCCGGCTTCTACCTGCCGATGTACTGGTCGAGCCGCGCGAAGCTCACCAACACGGCCGATCTGATCCGCCTGATCATCCGCGATGAGGCGGTCCACGGGTACTACATCGGTTACAAGTACCAGCGCGGGCTCGAGGTCGAGACCCCGGAGCGTCGCCAGGAGCTCAAGGACTACACCTTCGAGCTGCTCTTCGAGCTGTACGACAACGAGAGCGACTACACCGAGGCGCTCTACGACGAGGTCGGACTCAGCGAGGACGTCAAGAAGTTCCTGCGCTACAACGCGAACAAGGCCCTGATGAACCTCGGCTACGAGGCGATGTTCCCGCGCGACGAGACCGACGTGAACCCGGCGATCCTGTCGGCGCTGTCGCCCAACGCCGACGAGAACCACGACTTCTTCTCCGGGTCGGGCAGTTCGTACGTCATCGGCAAGGCCGTCAACACCGAGGATGAGGACTGGGACTTCTAGTCTTCCGCTACAAATCGTCGGCGGTGAGGCGGTCGTACAGGTCGCCGAGTTCGTCGATCGTCTCGGCGATGTCGGCCGGCGCGACGCCGGTCGCGCGCAACGCGGCGCGCAACTCCGCGCCGTCGAGTGCTGTCAGTGGGTTCATCCGCGCCGGCGACGGCAGCGGTGGCAGGGTTGTGGTGGTGCCGTAGAAGTCGTCCGGGCGCAACGACTCCGCTGACCCGGCATCGTTCGATGTCTGAGATACCGCTGGGCGCGAATCGATCTCGGCCAGCAGTGCCCGGAGGTCGGTGCCCATCACCGTGAGCAGGGTCAGCGGGGTGCGGTCGATCTCGGCAGCCACCTCGTAACAGGTGACGAGCGCATGGATACACCGCGGCGCCTCGTCGGGGCAGGTGCAATCGGTCTCGACATCGGCCGACTCGGTGGGTACCAGCAGCTCACCCAGCGTCGGAGGTTGCTCGCCGCGGGTGAGCAACATGAGTTCGTCGACGGCGCCACGCTCGCGGAGGAGAGTGGCGAGCGTCCCGGTGTCTACGGTGCGGGTGGTCAGGATGACGTCGAACGGTTCGAGCTGGGTGCCCTCGACGGATGCGGTCACCTGTCCGGCGCCGATCCGCAGGCCCCGCAGGTGCCGATCACGGAAGTATCTGCGCGCCTTGGTGATGCGGCGACTGTCGGCGACCGATTCACCATCGGCGCCGCGTCCCTCGACGACGTCGACGAATGCGCGCGACCAGGTGGTGAGGCCGTAACCGCGGACCGCGATCGTGCCCCGCTCGCCCCGTCGCTGCGTGCCCTTCTTACGTACCGTCATTCGCTCACCGCCTCATCCCGAAGCCGGAACAGTTCGAAGAGCTCGTCGTCGGCGAGGTCGGACACCCAGTTCTCCCCGGCCGCGACCGTCAACCGGGAGAGTTCACGTTTCTTGGCGATCATGTCGTCAATGCGCTCCTCGATGGTGCCGACACAGACGAACCGATGAACCGACACCTTCTGATCCTGGCCGATCCGGTAGGCACGGTCGGTGGCCTGGTCTTCGACGGCCGGATTCCACCAGCGGTCGACGTGGATCACGTTGTTGGCGGCGGTCAGGTTGAGTCCGGTGCCGCCGGCCTTCAACGTCGCCAGCAGGACCGGCGGCCCGTCGTCGGATTGGAAGTCGGCGACGAGGCGGTCGCGCTCGGTGCGGCCCAGGCCGCCGTGGAGGAGCGGGATCTCGGTGCCGAACTCCGAACTCAGCCACGACGAGAGCATGTCGCCGAAGGTCGCGAACTGGGTGAAGACCAGCGCGCGGTCGCCCTCGTCGGCGACCGTGGACACGATGTCAACGAGCAACTCGACTTTGCCCGAACGATGTTCGCCGTCGCGCACGAGGTCGGTGCCGTCGGACAGGTAGTGCGCCGGATGGTTGCAGACCTGCTTGAGGCGAGTCAGCGCCGCCAGCACATTGCGGCGTCGGAGAGTCCGTTGCTGCTTGTCCCGCAACGCTGCCATGAGTTCGTCGATCACCGCGCGATAGAGCGCCGCCTGCTCGACGGTGAGGTTGGCGCGGACGGCGAAGTCGGCTTTCTCGGGAAGATCGGCGGCGATCGCGGGATCGGTCTTCTCGCGGCGCAGGATGAAGGGGCGGGTGATTGCGGACAACCGTCGGAGGGCGGCCGGGTCGCGATCTCGTTCGATCGGTTCGGCGTAGCGTGCGCGGAACACCGACGCCGATCCGAGCAGACCGGGATTGACCAGATCGACGACAGCGCGGAGATCCTCCAGCCGATTCTCGACCGGGGTGCCTGTGAGGGCGAGGCGATGGTCGGCCGGGATCGTCCGAACTGCCTTGGCCGCGATGGTGTTCACGTTCTTGAGATGTTGGGCCTCGTCCACCACGATCCGATGCCACGGCCGGGAGGACAGCAGCTCGTGGTCGCGCGCCGCGACCGCGAACGTGGTGATCACGACGTCGACGGAGTCGCGGATCCCTGCGAAGGCGGCCCCGGACTCACGAGAGGGACCGTGGTGGATCGCCACGCGGAGCGTCGGCGCGAATCGCGCGAACTCCCGCGCCCAGTTGCCGACCAGGGACATCGGGCCGACGACGAGCGTCGGCTTCGCGGGCTCGGCATCGGGTTCGTCGGTCACATCGCGCCGCTCGTGACATTCCAGCGCGATGACCTGCAGGGTCTTGCCCAGACCCATGTCGTCGGCGAGCACGCCGCCGACACCCAGCGTCGACAGATGGGCGAGCCAGTCCAGCCCGCGCTGCTGGTAGGGGCGCAGGATGGCCGCCAATTCCGCTGGTGGCGTGATGGATTCGGGACGCAGGGTGCCGCTGTCGGCGACATCGTCGAGCCAGGAGAGGCCCTCGACGCGGGAGACCGGTACCGGCAGCCGGTCGGACTCGCCCGTGACGAGGTTGAACAACTCGCCGAAGTCGCTCGGCGGTTCGGTCGCGGCCAGCGCGCGCTGAGCGGCGACGAACGCGGCCGCTCGGGTGAGCGCGGCTCCTTCGGCTCGCATCCACACCCCACGCACCCGAACGAGATCGCCCTTCTGGCCGGACAACTCGTCGAGGTCGGCGTCGGTGAGCGTGATCGCGTCGGGTGTGTCGCCGAGGGCCAGGCGCCACTCGAACTCACGGATCTCCCGCAGGCCGACCATCGCGGCCGGCGCTCCGCCGCCGGGCGGGGCGAGCGCGCGCAGCGTGAGACTCGGGCGGATCTCGGCGATCGTCCGGGGTAGCAGCACCGGGATGCCTGCCGCGCCGAGCGCCGCGGCGCCGGTGGCGAAGAGTTCCTCGGCGACGTCGGTCGGCAGCAGGAAGTCGAGCGAACCGCGGTCGGGGTCGGCCCGGCCGAGATCGGGGAACTCTCGGACCGCTGTCGCCAGTTCGGTCGTCAGCTCGTCGAGTTCGTGGGCGTCGAGTCGGTGCGGCGCGACGGGTTCGACCTGACCGTCGATGCTGCGACGGCAGACCTGCAATCGCCACCGCGAGTTCTCGGCGACCTCGGAACGGCTCGGCACGTCGAAGGTGTCGTCGTCCCAGGCGTCGTCCCACTGGCTCTCCGCGAGATCGTCGTACTCCGGCTCGTGCAGACGAAAGATCAATGAACGGTCGTCGCGTGGGGCGCCGGAGTTCCACCTCGTCCAGCCCCCGGCGGCGGCGGCGAGGCGTTCGGGTGAGCTGGGTGGGCGGGGATCGGCGTCGGGCAACAGCGCCCGCACGATCGGCGACGCGGGCCGCGGTTCGCCGAGGCGGACGGTGGAACGGGCGATGACAGAACGACACTCGTGATCGATGAGTTCGGTGAGAAAGTCGTCGAGAGCAGTTGCGGACCCGTTGTGCAGCAATGCATCCGGTGCGCTCCCCACCGCGACGGCGTGCCAACTGCGCCACGTCGGCGTCGCGACGGCGACCCAACGCACCATCCACTCACCGGCGACCTGCAGCACCGACGGCGCCACCGCCCCGGACCGTACGAATGACCGTGCGCCGTCGAGAAGATGGCGGTACCACCGGACGTCGCCCGTCACCGCGACCGGACGCGAGGCATCGAGAAGCGTGATCGCCGACGTCATGCCCAGCGTGGCCGCGCGGACGAACTGCCGGCGGTCGTCGGCGTCGACGACCGGGATCTCGCTGCGGAACCGGCGGCGCTCGAGGAGGTCGCGCAGCGGTGGCGCGAGATCGGACACGTCACCGTCGACCCACACCGCCATGCCGACGCCCGGCCGCCACAGGGCGTGCAGGGGCTCGGCTGCGTGGGGCTTCGGGGCGGAGTCCGGGGGAGTCTGCCCGCTGGGAGGCGAATCGTGTGGCATCGAGGATCGTCGGCCAGTTTAGCGGCGTCCCCTGACACCGATCCCGGTCGCGGACCCGTCGGACAGTGGTTTGCCCGCGCGACGACCTGGGTATCGACGATCCTCGCAACCGGCATATCGGCGGTGACGATCACGGAGGTACCGATGGGGAAGTCAGAGAGCGACAAGTCTGCCGAGAAGGAAGTGGAGAAGGACCCGCCGGGCCCGCAGGACCACGGGCGCGAGGGCGGGATGGCCACCCGTGAGAACGCCCCCGAAGCGGTCAAGCGCTCCGAGGGCGGCGGTTCGACGGACGAGTGAGGACGCGGGTCAGGACACCTCGCGCAGGAGCCCCGTCGCGACGTCGAAGACGAATCCGCGCAGCGACGTCGTCTTCGTGACGAACGGGCTGCTCTCGATCCGGGTCAGCGACTGACGGACGTCTTCGTCGAGATCGCCGAATGCCTCGGCCGACCATGCGGGCTTCTGCCCGATCTCGTCCTGGATCTGGCGCTTGAAGTCGTCGTCGGTGAACGTCAGCATGCCGCAGTCGGTGTGATGAATGAGGATGATCTCGGTGGTGCCGAGAAGTCGCTGACTGATGGCCAGCGATCGGATCTCGTCGTCGG
Source organism: Gordonia sp. NPDC058843 (assembly GCF_042743165.1). Lineage (NCBI taxonomy): Bacteria > Bacillati > Actinomycetota > Actinomycetes > Mycobacteriales > Gordoniaceae > Gordonia > Gordonia sp. NPDC058843. The sequence continues at coordinate 31,090 of NZ_JBHYNC010000018.1, read as the reverse complement.
TGACGACGCCGCCGGCATTACGGATGACGTGCGCCTCACCCTCGTTCAGTCCGAGGATCCGGTACACGTCGAGGCGGGCGTCCATACAGGCCACCACTGCCACGTGCTTGGCCGGCGGCAGGGGCAGCGGGCCGTTGAAGGTCTTGGCGTATTCGGCGTTGTTCGCGAGGTATTCGTCGGTGACACTCATGCGCCGATCCTGATGTGTCGTCGCCGCCGCGGCGAGGGTTTGGACGCGGATGATCCGAAGTGCCGAAACCGGCACCCCGCAGATGTAGCGTCTCGTTGCTTCTGCCGCAACGAAGTGCGACCTCTACGCCACCGGTGACGAGAGGTCAGGAGTTCCCGTCGAGGGAACCCTTGACGTCGTTGAGGACCAGCCAGGCGGCGGCGAGTCCCGAGGACTCGTACCAGACGTCGTCGTCGACGGCGAGGACGCGCTTCCAGACGGGCGCACCGAGGCTGAGCCATTCGTCGCTGAGGAGGACCTCCTCACCGTGGGTGAGGCCCTCCTCGCCGTCGAAGCTCACATATATGAGGTCGGCGTCGGCGTCGCGGAAGTTCTGGTCGGTGACTGCGAAGGAATCGGGCACACGCTGCGGGCCGGGTCGCTGGACGCCGATGTCGCCGAGAACCTGGCCGGCGAAGGTGTTCATCCCGGCGATGGTCTCCGAGTCGTCCCCGAATCTCACCAGTGACACCTGCGTGTGCGCGGCATCCATCCGTCTGCCGGTCTTGGTGGCCTCGGTCGAGTACTCGGCGAGGCGGGTTCGGCCCGACTCGCTGCGGTTCACCGCGTCGGCCACGGCCTGGAACTCCTCCTGCCACGTGCCGTCGGCCGGGATCGTGACGGTCCGGACGCCGGTGAACGGGCGGGCGGAGTCGGCGGTGTCGGCGGTGGTGATCACGAGGTCGGCGTCGGCATCGGCGACCGCTGCGGCGTTCGGCGTCGACCCGATGGCCGGGACCGAGGTCAATTGCGGACCGAGGTACGTGGGGACGGACCCGGGTTCGGCGGCGACCGCGACGACGTCGGGTCCGAGTCCCAGCGCGCAGAGCGCATCGAGAACGGCGGGATCGGTCACCACGATGCGTTGCACATCGGCTTCGCCCGCATCCGGTGCGGTGGGAGCGAGACAGGTCTCGGCGTAGTCGCGGTCGGCCGAGACGATGTTAACCTCAGCCACCCGGGTCGTCAGAGTGGAGATGGGGGAGCCGTCCGGGGTCGTCAGCTGCTGCTCACCCGAGCAGGCGGCGAGCGCCAGCACCGTCAAGCCGATGGTCGTCGCCAGGCCCATGCGCCGGACGGGTGAGCGGCGGGTGCCGCCGGTGGCGGCGTCGACACTTCTGCCGGCCTCGTTCGCGACCGTCACCCTGCGTTGCACCCGCCCAACCTAGCACCGGCCCAGAGGCGCTCGGCGTAGGCTCGGATGCGCACACCCAGGTGCCGGACACCGGCACCCGGGAGGTCGCTCCGAGAGCCTGGCGCGTCGGCGAAGAAACAGCCGATGAGCACTGCCGATCCGGTGGCTCCGGCATCGAATACGACAGATCGTAGGACCCGCTCGGCTCGGGCGCCGGTGAGGGTTTAGGATCAGTAACCAGCGCTCGGTTTGTTCATGTGCCGACCGACGGCCGAAGGGGTTCGGCGTCGGGTTCGGGCAAGAGGAGGATCTGTGACCGCGGTAGACCAACCCACCACGCAAGTGGCTCCAGTGCGTCCGTTCCCGGAGCGCTATCAGCCCAAGGGTTCGTTCATCTACAAGCTGTTGACGACGACCGATCACAAGTTGATCGGCATGATGTACATCACCGCCTGCTTCGCGTTCTTCCTCATCGGCGGCCTGATGGCCCTGCTGATGCGCGGCGAGCTCGCGGTGCCGGGCATGCAGTTCTTGTCCACTGAGCAGTTCAACCAGCTCTTCACGATGCACGGCACCGTGATGCTGCTGATGTATGCGACCCCGATCGTGATCGGTTTCGCCAACTTCGTCTTGCCGCTGCAGATCGGTTCGCCCGACGTCGCCTTCCCGCGCCTGAACGCACTGGGCTTCTGGCTGTTCGTGTTCGGCTCGACCATCGCGATCGCCGGCTTCATCACCCCCGGTGGTGCCGCCGACTTCGGTTGGACCGCCTACACGCCGTTGACCGACGCCGTGCACAGCCCCGGTATCGGCGCGGACCTGTGGATCATGGGCCTGGCCGTCGGTGGTCTCGGCACCATCCTCGGTGCGGTCAACATGGTCACCACCGTGGTCTGTCTGCGCGCACCCGGTATGACGATGTTTCGCATGCCGATCTTCACCTGGAACATCCTGGTGACCAGCGTCCTTATCCTCCTCATCTTCCCGCTGCTGACCGCGGCACTGATGGGTCTCGAGGTCGACCGGCAGTTCGGTGCACACATCTATGACCCGGCCAACGGCGGCGTCATCCTCTGGCAGCACCTCTTCTGGTTCTTCGGGCACCCCGAGGTCTACGTCATCGCCCTGCCGTTCTTCGGCATCGTGTCCGAGGTCTTCCCGGTCTTCTCGCGGAAGCCGATCTTCGGTTACTCCGGTCTGATCTACGCCACCCTGGCCATCGCCGCCCTGTCGGCCGCGGTGTGGGCGCACCACATGTACGTCACCGGCGCGGTGCTGCTGCCGTTCTTCTCCTTCATGACGTTCCTGATCGCGGTGCCCACCGGCGTGAAGTTCTTCAACTGGATAGGCACGATGTGGCGCGGCCACATGACGTTCGAGACACCGATGCTCTTCTCCGTCGGCTTCATCGTCACGTTCCTCTTCGGTGGTCTGACCGGTGTCCTGCTCGCGAGCCCGCCGCTGGACTTCCACCTGTCCGACAGCTACTTCGTGGTCGCGCACTTCCACTACGTGCTCTTCGGCACCATCGTGTTCGCCACCTACGCCGGCATCTACTTCTGGTTCCCGAAGATGACCGGACGCATGCTCGACGAGCGGATCGGCAAGATCCACTTCTGGATGACGTTCATCGGCTTCCACCTCACCTTCCTGGTGCAGCACTGGCTGGGCAACGAGGGCATGCCGCGTCGCTACGCCGACTACCTCCCGTCGGATGGCTTCACGACGCTGAACATCATCTCGACCGTCGGTGCCTTCGTCCTCGGCCTGTCGACCCTGCCGTTCCTGTGGAACGTCTTCCGCAGCTACCGCTACGGCGAGGTCGTGACCGTCGACGACCCGTGGGGCTTCGGCAACTCGCTCGAGTGGGCGACCTCGTGCCCGCCGCCGCGTCACAACTTCACCGAGCTGCCCCGCATCCGGTCGGAGCGTCCGGCGTTCGAGCTGCACTACCCGCACATGATCGACCGGATGCGTGCGGAGGCGCACGTGGGCCCGGGTCACGCCGCGGGCAAGGACCGCCAGATGGAAGAGGCTCGTCGTGAGCCGTTCACCGTGGGAACGCACGAGGGGTCTCCGGATCCCGATCCGCGCTGACCGGTGAGCAAGGACTCGACAGCCAGTTCCGGTACGACCGTCCTGATCACTGTCACCGGTCCCGACCGGCCAGGTGTCACCTCTGTTCTCATGGGTGCGCTGGCCGGTCAGGCCGTTGCACTGCTCGACGTCGAGCAGGTCGTCATCCGTGGCCAACTGACGCTCGGTGTGCTCGTCTCGGCCACGCGCGATCCCGAGGCGCTGCAAGAGGTCGTCGAACAGGCCATGGCGTCGATCGGTTTCGAGGTGCGGGTCGAGATCGGGGTCGATCCCGGTAGTCGTTCACCGTCGTCGCATGCCGTCGTTCTCCTCGGAAGTCCGATGACTGCCACCGCATTCAGTGCGGTGGCAACGAAGTTGGCCAGCCAGGGCGGCAACATCGACTCGATCCGCGGTATCGCCGACTACCCGCTCACCGGTCTGGAACTCATGGTCAGCGTCGCCGGTCGCGGTGGTGTCGCCGCGGACGCCGCGCTCCGCAAGGGCCTCGCCGAGGTGGCCGCGAAGCACTCGGTGGATATCGCCGTCGAACGCGGCGGACTCGCCCGCCGCGCGAAGCGGCTCATCGTCTTCGATGTCGACTCGACTCTCATCCAGGGCGAGGTCATCGAGATGCTCGCCGCGCACGCGGGCCGCGAGGCCGAGGTCGCCGCGGTGACCGAGGCGGCCATGCGTGGGGAACTCGACTTCGCCCAATCCCTCCACGAACGTGTCAAGGCGTTGGCCGGGCTCGACGCGAGTGTCCTCGACGAGGTCGCGAAGTCACTGGAGCTGACGCCCGGTGCCCGCACGACCATTCGCACGCTGCACCGGCTCGGATTCCATTGCGGGCTCGTGTCGGGCGGCTTCCGTCAGGTCATCGACGGCCTGGCGCACGAACTCGAGCTCGACTTCGTCCGGGCGAACACCCTGGAGATCGTCGACGGCAAGCTCACCGGCCGTGTCGTCGGCGAGGTGGTCGACCGGATGGGCAAGGCGCTCGCGCTGCGGTCGTTCGCCGACCAGGTCGGGGTGCCGATGGAGCAGACGATCGCCGTGGGTGACGGTGCCAATGACATCGACATGCTCAGCGTCGCCGGGCTCGGTATCGCCTTCAACGCGAAGCCGGCGTTGCGCGAGGTCGCCGACGCCACGCTGAATCACCCGTTCCTCGACGGGGTCCTGTTCATCCTGGGTGTCTCCCGCGACGAGATCGAGGCGGCCGACGCCGCCGACGGTGTCTATCGCCGGGTGCCGCTGGGCTGAGCGCGCGGCCGCGCCATGGATGCCGAGCGCACGGACGCACCGCACGCCGACCCCGCAGCAGCGATCGCCGCTGACCACCGTCGGCTGATCGGCTACGTCGGCGGCGGCGCCGACCCGTCCGATCCCGCCGATGTGCTGGCGATGGCGATGGTGCTGCGCATCGAGAAGAACGATCCGCCCGACCGCACCGACCTGCTGACCGCCGCGGCACGGGCGGTGGCCTTGCTGTGTCTCGACGAACGGAGTGCGGGCGACGGCCCCTGGGCGTCGGCGATGGACGACTGGTGCGAGGCACGCATCCGAAAGATCGCCCGGCGCGCACGCGGGGCGCAATGGGCTGCGGCGCAAGAGGTCTGGGGTGTGACGGCGACCGAGGGTGACGCCTCGGCGCGGGCGTTCGTCCCGGGGCGGGTGGGCGACCTCGACCGTCGTGTCGCGAAGTTGCAGATCGGGGGTACCGACGTCGAGGGAGGACTCTCCAGCGAGCCACCTGACCGCGGCGTCGTGCTGTGGACCAGTCCGGATCTGGAGATGACCGTCGGGAAACTGGCGGCGCAGGTCGGGCACGCGTCGATGCTCGCCGCGAAGTTGCTGGCGCCCGCCGAGGCGATCCGATGGCGATTCGACGACTGTCCGCTCGCGGTCCGTCAGGCCACGCCCGAGCGCTGGCGCGACCTCCTTGCCGCGGATGCCGCCGGGAGGGCGGTCGCCGTGCGCGATGCCGGGTTCACCGAGATCGCGCCGGGTTCGGTGACCGTGATCGCCGAAGTACTGCGACACGGCGACGACCCAGGCGACCAGGACATCGACAACCGGGAGTTCCGATGAGTGACGCGCAGGTGCCCGACTGGGTGCGGGAGCTCGATCTGCAGCCGCATCCCGAAGGCGGCTGGTACCGCCAGACGTGGCGTAGTGACGTCGAGATCCCGCGTGACGTGCTGCCGGGGGACTACACCGGGGACCGTGCTGCCGGGACCGCGATCTACTTCGTGCTCATGCCGGGCGACGAATCCGCGTGGCACACGGTGCGCGGCGCCGAACTGTGGTTGCACCATCGCGGCGCTCCGGTCGAACTCGACCTCGGCGGTGACGCGGATGAGCCCGGCGAGCCGACCACCGTTCTCGTCGGACCCGACATCGAATCCGGCCAACACCCTCAGGCGCTCGTGCCCCCGCGGGTGTGGCAGCGGGCCCGGCCCGCCGGGGCCGAACCATCACTCGTCAGCTGCATCGTGGTGCCGGGCTTCGACTTCGAAGACTTCCGGCTGGCCTGAGCGGCCCGCCGACGAGCTCGGGTCAGTGCCCTACGGCCACCGGCGAATTCACCGGCGCGAGATGTCCGAAGGTCCCCAGCCACACCTCACGGTCGGGCGCCAGCGACGCGACGATCAGCTCGTCGGCGTCGGCGTGCCCGGCGAACCACCCGAGGTAGTCGCGAACCTCGTCCGGCGTGCCGACGCCGGAGTATGCCAGCATCTCGTCGATCTGACGCCCCTGCGGCATCGACAGGATGGCGTCGGCCTCCTCGTCGGTGAAGGTACGGCCGCGGCCGTAGAGCAGTGCCACCCGCTGACGCTTCGCGATCAGCAGCTGTGCCTGCGCGCGGTCGGCGTCCTCGTCGGCGATCGCCCCGACGCCCGCGATCACATAGGGCTCGGCGAGGACGTCCGACGGCCGGAACTCGCGGCGGTACAACGCGACAGCCTCGGTGAGCGCCTGCGGCGCGAAGTGGGAGGCGAAGGCATACGGGAGTCCCAGCGCGGCGGCGAGCTGCGCGCCGAACAGCGACGACCCCAGGATGTACAGCGGTACGTGGGTGCCGGCGCCGGGTGTCGCGCGCACGCCTTCGACCCGTGACTCGTCGCCGAGGAACGCCTGGAGTTCCAGGACGTCATGGGGGAAGCGTTCGGCCGAGGCGTGGGTACGGCGCAGGGCGGCGAAGGTCTGCTGATCGCTGCCGGGGGCGCGACCGAGCCCCAGGTCGATGCGTCCGGGATGGAGTTCGGCGAGCGTGCCGAACTGCTCGGCGATGGTGAGCGGGGAGTGGTTGGGCAGCATCACACCGCCGGCGCCGAGACGGATGGTCGAGGTATGCGCGGCGATGTGTGCGATGAGCACCGCCGGTGCCGACGAAGCGATGGCCGACATGTTGTGATGCTCGGCATACCAGATCCGGCGGTACCCCCACTTTTCCGCGTTCTGAGCGAGATCGACACTGGCGGAAAGACTTTGCGCGGCAGTTTCGGTACGGCCGATCTGCGCGAGGTCCAGGATCGACAAGGGGAGGTTCGAAGGCGTCACGCTCATGTTCAATGCAGCCGACGCCCCCGACTATTCCCGGCGTCGTGTCGTCGAGAGTTGTCGTGTCGCCGAGTGCGCTGGGTGTCGATGTGTTGCCGAGAGTCGAACCCGTCGAACACTCGGTCGTGGTGCAGGATGGGGGAGTGACCGAATCCGATCCCGACCTCCTGATCGATTTTCGCGACGTCGCCGTCGTCCGCGGTGGCAAGAGTCTCGTCGGCCCGCTGTCGTGGCAGGTGGAACTGGACGAACGATGGGTGATCATCGGACCCAACGGCGCAGGCAAGACGACGCTGATCCGGCTGGCCGGCGCGGAGATCCATCCGACGGCGGGCACCGCATTCGTGCTGAACGAGAAGCTGGGCCGGGTGGAGATCCGAGAACTGTCGACCCGGATCGGTGTGTCGAGCCCCTCGCTGGTCGACCGCGTGCCGCCGGAGGAGGTCGTCAGTGACGTCGTGATCTCGGCGGGCTACGCGGTTCTCGGTCGCTGGCGGGAGAGCTACGACGCGATGGACCGTGCGCAGGCCGTCGAGTCGCTGGAATCGATGGGTGCCGAGCACCTCGCCGACCGTCGCTTCGGCACGCTGTCCGAAGGCGAGCGCAAGCGCGTCGTGATCTCGCGCGCGTTGATGACCGATCCCGAACTCCTCCTGCTCGACGAGCCGGCCGCCGGCCTCGACCTCGGTGGTCGCGAAGAACTCGTCGATCGGCTCGCACGTCTCGCGGCCGACCCGGACGCCCCGGCCATCGTGCTGATCACCCACCACGTGGAGGAGATCCCGGAGGGGTTCACCCACGCACTCATCCTCTCCGAGGGCGGCGTGGTGGCACAGGGTCTACTCGACGAGGTACTCACCAGCGAGAATCTGACCGCTGCCTTCCGGCAGCAGATCGTCCTCGACAAGGTCGATAATCGGTACTTCGCGCGGCGCCGACGCCGCGCGGGCGGCCATCGCCGAGCAGCGGGAGGTAACTGATGACGTCGACCACTCCGGGCGCGGAGGCCGTGTCCGCGCCGCTGCGTGACGCCGCGACGGTCGTGCTCGTCCGCGACGCCGCCGAGGGTATCGAGGTGTTCCTGCAGCGCCGGGTGAAACAGATGGCGTTCGCGGGCGGGATGACGGTCTTCCCCGGCGGTGGTGTCGACAAGCGCGACGCCGATGCCGACCTGGCGTGGACCGGTCCCGACGCCGCCTGGTGGGCGACGCAGTTCGCTTCCGATGCCGAGACCGCCCAGGCGCTGGTGTGTGCGGCGGTCCGCGAGACATTCGAGGAGTGCGGCGTCCTGCTCGCGACGGATGCCGACGGGACCTTCGCCGACCCTGACGGCTTGTCCGACGACCGCCGACGCCTCGTCGAGAAGTCGTTGTCGTTTGCGCAGTTCCTCACCTCGCGCGGACTCACGTTGCGAGCCGATCTGCTGCGTCCGCTCGCCCACTGGATCACTCCGGTCAACGAGAAGCGACGCTATGACACCCGGTTCTTCCTGGCGGCGATGCCCGATGGGCAGCACGCCGACGCCGAGACCACCGAGGCCGAGGTCGCGCGGTGGGTGAACGCGCGGGTCGCCATCGACTCGTGGGCCGAGGGCAAGCATTTCCTCATGCCGCCGACGTGGTCGCAGCTCCACTACGTCTCCGGGTTCTCGACCATCGACGAACTCCTCGGCGCCGAGCGCGTCATCGAACCGATCCTGCCGAACGTCACACCCGGCGCGGGTCTCGCGGGACTCGGTTTTCCCAACTCTGACGAGTACTTCCGGACGCTCGGCGACCAGAAGCCCCCGGAGATCACCCTCTGAGGCAGACGCTCACATCGGGAGAGTCGACAACCCGGCTGTCCTAGGTCACCGATCCATATCGATGACCTCGGCGTCCTCGTCGGTGCCGATGTCGTCGCGGTCCGCCCAGTCGATGAGGGTGTCGAGCCGGTGAGCGACGTCGTCGATCTCGGCGTGGAGATCGCCGAGCTCGGCGAAACGGGCCGGCACGGTGGCGATGGTGAAGTCGTCGGGTTCGATGTCATCGATCTCGGCCCAGGTGATCGGCGTCGACACCGTGGCCCGCTCGTTGCCGCGAACCGAGTAGGCCGACGCCATGGTGTGGTCGCGGGTGTTCTGGTTGTAGTCGACGAAGACCGCCGCCGGATCACGGTCCTTGCGCCACCACGTCGTCGTCACGTCGTCCGGCGCCCGGCGCTCGACCTCGCGTGCGAAGGCCAGCGCCGCGCGCCGGACCTGCGGAAATCCCCACTCCGGGGCGATGCGGACGTAGATGTGCAGGCCGCGACCACCCGAGGTCTTGGGAAACCCGCGCATGCCCAGTTCGTCGAGCACCTCCTCGACGACGTGGGACACGCGCTGAATCCGGGAGAACGTGCAGTCGGGCATCGGGTCGAGGTCGATCCGCCACTCGTCCGGCGTCTCGGGGTCGGCGCGACGTGAGTTCCAGGGATGGAACTCGACGGTCGACATCTGTACCGCCCAGATCACCGACGCCAGCTCGGTGACGCACAGTTCGTCGGCGGTGCGGCCGTACCGCGGGAAGTAGATCTCGGTGGTCTCCAGCCAGTCCGGCGCACCGGCCGGCACACGCTTCTGGTGGACCTTGTTGCCGCTGACACCCTTCGGGAACCGGTGGAGCATGCAGGGACGGTCCCGCAACGCACGGACGATCCCGTCGCCCACGGACAGGTAGTACTCGGCGAGATCGCGCTTGGTCTCGCCGCGTTCGGGAAAATACACGCGGTCCGGACTCGACAACCGGACGGCGCGGCCGCCGACCTCGAGTTCGATGGGATCACCTGCGGAACCCGACGTTTTCGCCATGACCGCCACTGTAGGACTCCGGCGTCTGTCGGCGACGGACTCTGCGGGCCGCGCCCTCGGGCTGCGTGTTCGGGCTGGGGCACCGACGGGACTTACCACCCGGTAGCCTTCGACCATGCCTGAGTTCGTGACCCTCGAGTGCTCCGACACTCATCCGGGTGTCGGCACCATCCTGCTGCAGCGTCCCCCCATGAACGCATTGAGCAGGCAGGTCCAAGCCGAACTGGCCGCCGCGGCCGAGGAGGCGACGGTACGCACGGACATCAAGGCGGTCGTCGTCTACGGCGGCCCGAAGATCCTTGCGGCCGGCGCCGACGTCAAGGAGATGCGGGACATCGGTTACGCCGAGATGAGTCGGGTCGCGGGTCGACTGCAACGCGACCTCGGCGCGATCGCCGCCATTCCCAAGCCCACCGTGGCCGCCATCACCGGGTATGCGCTCGGCGGTGGACTCGAAGTCGCGCTGGGTGCCGACCGGCGCATCGCCGGCGACAACGCGAAACTCGGACTGCCCGAGGTGCTGCTCGGTCTGATCCCGGGTGGTGGCGGAACCCAGCGGCTGGCGCGCCTCATCGGTCCGTCGAAGGCCAAGGACCTCATGTTCACCGGTCGCTTCGTCGATGCGGGGGAAGCCCTGGCCATCGGACTCGTCGACGAGGTCGTGGCCCCCGACGAGGTCTACAACGTAGCGCTCGCCTGGGCCGGCCAATTCAGCGGCGCCGCTTCGGTGGCGCTCGCGGCGATCAAGAAGGCGGTCGACCAGGGGCTCGGCGTCGACCTCGACACGGGACTCAAGATCGAGGAGCAGCTGTTCGCCCCGCTGTTCGCGACCGAGGACCGCGCCATCGGAATGGCCTCGTTCGCCGAGAACGGGCCCGGCAAGGCGGAATTCGTCGGCCGCTGAGCCGACGACCTCACCGCGGACCTTCGACTTCATCACCACATCACCACGCGAACAGGAGCGATCATGACCACCGACGTCACTCCGGGCACTGATCCGGCCCCCAACCCGCACGCCACCGAAGAGCAGGTCAAGGCGGCCCTCACCGACACGAAGCTCGCCCAGGTGCTGTACCACGACTGGGAGGCCGAGACCTACGACGAGAAGTGGTCGATCAGCTTCGACGAGCGCTGTATCGACTACGCGCGGGGTCGGTTCGACGCCGTGCCCACCGACGAACCCCTGCCCTACGGGCGCGCGATGGAACTCGGGTGCGGGACCGGCTTCTTCCTGCTGAACCTGATGCAGTCGGGAGTCGCGACGAAGGGATCGGTGACCGACCTGTCACCGGGCATGGTCAAGGTCGCGCTGCGCAATGCGGAGAATCTCGGTCTCGACGTCGACGGTCGAGTCGCCGACGCAGAGAAGATCCCCTACGACGACGACACCTTCGATCTTGTTGTCGGACACGCTGTGCTGCATCACATCCCGGATGTCGAGCAGGCGCTTCGCGAGGTGTTGCGAGTCCTCAAACCCGGTGGGCGGTTCATCTTCGCGGGTGAGCCGTCGACGATCGGTGACTTCTACGCGCGGTGGATGAGTCGTGCGACGTGGTTCGCCACGACGAACGTCACGAAGCTCGGTCCGCTGCAAGGGTGGCGGCGCCCGCAGGAGGAACTCGACGAGTCCTCCCGCGCGGCCGCGCTCGAGGCCGTGGTCGACATCCACACCTTCGATCCCGACCAGCTCGCCGGGATCGCCCGCGCCGCCGGTGCGCACAAGGTGGACACGGCCACCGAGGAGCTGGCCGCCGCGATGCTCGGCTGGCCCGTCCGCACCTTCGAGGCCGCGGTGCCGCCGGAGAAGCTGGGGTGGGGCTGGGCCCGATTCGCGTTCGGTGGATGGAAGCGCCTCACCTGGCTCGACGAGAACGTGCTCCGCAAGATCGTTCCCCCGAAGTTCTTCTACAACGTCGTGGTGACCGGTACGAAGCCGCAGTAGGCGCGTTCGCGGCGGTCAGTGGTCGAGCATCGCGGTGCTGCCACTCCTCACCCGCTCGGATGTGTCGGACGTCGCTCCGCCGGTGTGCGCCGCGACGGTAGCCTGCAAGCATCATGGGCTACTCCTTCAGTCTCGACGACGTCGCCTTCCTGCGGTCGCGGCACGGTGAGAAGGCGCTCGAGATGGTGTCCGGCCTCGAGCTCACGCCGTCGACGATGCTCTCCGACATCACCGAGGCCCGCAGCCGATACGAGCCGTACGATGCCGCCCTCATCGAGACGGTGCAGTGCCGGCGGCGGGCGCAGGCGAAGCTGCGCGACGCCGGGGCGCTCCTCCTCACCGACGACGCACTACAGCAGGCAACCGCGTCGGTGGTCGCCGCGCACCGCGCCGCCGAGATCGCCAGACGATTCCCGGGGTCGGTCGTCCACGACCTGACCTGCTCGATCGGCGCCGAGTTGCGAGAACTCGTGCGCGTCACCGATATCCGGGGTGTGATCGGCAGCGACATCGACCAGGTCAGGCTCGCGATGGCGCGGTCCAACGTGCCCGATGCGACGCTCCTGCTCGCAGATGCGCTCACCCCGACCTCGACCGCGGATGTCCTCCTCGCCGATCCGGCGCGCCGGTCGGACGCGGGCCGGATCTTCCGGCTCGATCAGCTGACGCCGCCGCTCTTCGAGCTGCTGACCACTTACCCGGGCCGGGTTCTGATCGTCAAATGCGCACCCGGACTGGATCATCAGATGTTGCGCAACCGCTTCGGATTCGACGGCGAAGTCCAGATCACCTCGCTCGACGGCGGCGTGCGGGAGGCCAGCCTGTGGTCGGGCCCGGGGGTGGAGCCCGGTCGTCGCGCCACCGTGCTGCGGACCAGGCCCGATGGCACGGTCGTCGAGTTCGAGATCACCGACCGGGAGGACGACGACGTACCGGCCGGCGAGGTCGGGAAGTGGATCATCGATCCGGACGGGGCGATCGTACGGGCAGGACTGGTCAAGCACTATGCCCACCGATACGGACTCTGGCAGCTCGATCCGCAGATCGCCTATCTCGCCGGCGATTCCGTCCCCGACGGCGCGCGCGGGTTCCGGGTGATCGAGCAGACGCCGGTGACCGAGAAGGCGCTCCGTAAGGCACTGGCCGCGCTCGACTGCGGTCCACTCGAGATTCTCGTCCGTGGACTCGACATCGACCCCGATCGACTGCGAAAGAAGCTCAAGCTCAAAGGCTCCCGATCGCTGTCGGTGGTGCTGACCCGGATCGGACGCAAGGGTGTGGCGTTCATCTGTGAGCCGGGCGTCCGGTGGTGAGTCTCGGTGTGTAAATCTCGGCTTGACAGTCGGTCATGTGTAAATCTACGGTTTACACATGTCCGAGGTGGAGGAAGTGGCCCGCGAGATCGAACGGTACGCGCGGAGTGTGGCTTCGGGCTCCGGCGCTGAGGCGGGAGGTCACGGAGCCCGCGACGCGGCCTTGAGTCGCATCCATGATGCGCTGCAATTGGGCCGCCGTTCAGAGGAACTACTCAGTGCGACAGCCCGTGCGGCGCGTACGAGCGGGTGTACGTGGCAGGAGATCGGCGATGTCGTCGGGGTGACCCGTCAGGCGGCGTTTCAGCGTTTCGGCAAACCCGTCGACCCTCGAACAGGAGCACCCATGCAGAAGATCACGATCGCACACGCCGATGTCATGGCCCTCGATCTGATCGAACGGATCACCACGGCGGAGTGGGCCACCGTCACCGGACGGTTCGACGCGACCATGTCGGCTGCGTTGTCGGACACGGCACTTGCCGACGCCTGGGCCTCGATGGTGGCGCTGCACGGCGAACTGGAGAGCACCGGAACGCCTTTCGTGCGCGGACACGGTCTGCATACGGTCGTTGACGTTCCCCTCCAACAGGAAGCGGGCGAGGTCGTCTTTCGAGTCGCCTTCGACGCCGACGGACGGGTTGCGGGACTCTTCTTCCTCGACCCCGACGCCGCGAGCACACGTCTCTGAGTCGGCGAACGACTATCCGAGGCTGGCCTTGCTGTCGAAGAAGTACACCTCGCCGAGGTTGGTGGCGGTGGCGATCTGTCCGGAGTAGGACACCGAGACCCCGGTCGCGAAGCCGCGCGAATCGGGCAGCGGCAGAGTCCGTTTCGTCACGCCGTCGGTGGTGGACACCTCGACCAGTGACAGGGTGTCCTTGCCGGGATCACGAGCGACCGTCCACGCGGTCTGCTGCTGGGTCAGCGCGGACAGGCTCACCGTCGCCACATCGGTGCGCTGCCAGACCTGTTCGGCTCGATCGCCCTGATCCCGCAGCAAGGTCAGCGGGGCGCCGAGTGAACCGGTCGGGATGATCAGACCGTCCGGCGACACGGTCATCGTCGCGAAACCGTGCCCGCCGATGTCGTAGGTCCACCGCGTCGATCCGTCCTCGGCGTTCAGGGCGACGATCTTGCCGTCGCGCGAGAACGCGTACAGCGTCGCACCGTCGGCGGATAGCGTCGGTGTCCCGACGACGCCGCTCGGGACGTCGGCCTGCCAGGCGGTCCGGATCTCACGGTTTCCGGCCACCGCGCCGTACTTCATCGCGCGGATCTGCGAGGTCGCGGCACCCTGGGGAAAGAAGTTGAGGTAGAAGCGCTCTCGCTCGGTGTCGACGGCGGCAGGGGCCGGGATCGCGCACTGCGGCCCGTTGCTCACGCAGTCGCCGAAGCCGCGGAGCGGTTGCGCGGGGTCGGCGTCGTCGCGCAACTTCACCTCGGGCGCGAGGAGTTCGTTGCGCTGGGTGTCGATCAGCAGGATCTGACCCTGCGTGCTGGCGACCAGCACGGTGTTGGGAGCCGCGAACTTCGCCGACAGCGGGACGCCGATCACTCCCGCACGCCAGCGGATGGCGCCGCCGGCATTGAAGGCGAGGAAGGTCGACTCCTCGCCGAGATAAGGCTGGTCATACTGGTCGACGAGCATCGCGTTGATCTCGACGCCGGCCCGCATGTCCTTGCAGAAGTTCTTGCGGCCCGACCGGCTGTCGAGCACCAGGACGTTGCATCCCTCGGCCGCATTGGACGTCACTCCCACGTTCCCCTTGCCGGAGATGGTCACCGGCGCGGTGACCGGTCCGCCGGTGGGCCGCGTCCAGCTCAGCGTCAGATCGTCCGGCACATCGGCGTACGCGAAGTTGGCGTTGCCCGGGACACCGCCGTAGCTGGGCCAGCCGACGCTGGGAACCGACCGGACGTCGATGTGGCCGTCCGAGCACGCGGCGAGTCCCAGTGAGCACACGGCCGTGAGGGCGACGAGCAGACGGGCCAGCGCGGATCGGCGGTGTCGGGACACCTGCGGTCGTGCCAAGGCCATCCTGCTCCTCATCATCGTGTCCGCGCACGGGGCGTGCCGTCGAACGGCACGGGGACGTGCCAGCAGTGAGCCTATCGTGCGCCAAATCCGGGTCGATTAGGGTTTCTCGTCATGACCACCATGTGGAATGCCTCGTACCGGTCCCGCCGGCGCGCAGGCCGACGCCGCGACCCCGACCAGGCGCGTTTCCTCACGCTGGACTCGCTGCGCTGGGTGAAACGCAATCGTGCGTACACACCGTGGTACCTCGTGCGCTACTACCGCCTGGCCCGATTCCGCCTGGCCAACCCGCACATCGTGCTGCGGGGCATGGTCTTTCTCGGACGCAATGTCGAGATCCACGCCACTCCGGAACTGGCGCGGATGGAGATCGGCCGTTGGGTCCACATCGGTGACGGCAACTCCATCCGCTGTCACGAGGGCAGCCTCCGGATCGGGGACAAGACCGTCTTCGGCTGCAACAACGTCGTGAACTCCTACCTCGACCTCGAGATCGGCGGCTCCACCCTGATCGCCGACTGGTGCTACATCTGCGACTTCGACCACAAGATGGACGACATCACCCTGCCGATCAAAGACCAGGGCATCGTCAAAGGCCCGGTGCGGATCGGTCCGGACACCTGGGTGGCGGCCAAGGTGTCGGTCCTGCGCAACACCATCGTCGGCCGAGGATGCGTCCTCGGCTCGCACGCGGTGGTCAAGGGCGTGATCCCCGACTATGCGATCGCGGTCGGCGCACCTGCGCGGGTGGTCAAGAACCGGATGGACGACTGGGCCTCGAACTCGGCCGAGCGCGCCGAGCTCGAACGCGCCCTCGCCGACATCGAGCGCAAGAAGGCTGCGGCCGAGCGCGACTAGATCGACGCGACAGCTCCTTGCCGGCACTGATCCGACAGAACTGCAACTGCTGCTTCCTCATACGAAGGAAGCGCCCCAACTGCTCCCTGAGGAGCGACCGGAGCTTGCGGAGGGCGCGCACCCCACTGCTCCCTGAGGAGCGGCCGGAGCTTGCGGAGGGTGCAACAGCCCCACTGCTCCCTGAGGAGCGCCCGGAGCTTGCGGAGGGCGCAACAGCCCCACTGCTCCCTGAGGAGCGCCCGGAGCTTGCGGAGGGCGCGTCACGAAGGGTCCGGCGACTCATCTCACCAGGCCGCAAATACTGGGCTTCAAAAGCCGGTCGTGAAAATCGCGAGTCGTCCGTCCGCGGACGAAATCCCGGGGACCTCTGAGCGACAGCAGTGCCACCTACCGAATCGAAAGTGGAGCGGAAGGTCAGGCCTGCCCCGGGTCCCGTTCCGGCAGGGGACGTTCCGGGATGTCGGGTCGTCCGATCGCATGCCGGACCCGACGCTTCGCCGAGAGGTGCACGCTCGCGGTCCGTTCGGCGACCTCGGCCCACGAGAACTCCGCGGTGAGCCGTGCCCGGGCCCGCAGCGCTCGTTGGGCAGCCGCGCCCGGATCGGACAGCGTCGCACGGACCGCCGCAGCCAGACCCGCGACATCGGCTGGCTCGAACGTCAGGCCGGTGTCCGGCTCGCGGACCGCCTCGCCCAGACCGCCGGCGGTCGACACGATCAGCGGCACGCCGGTGGCCGCCGCCTCCAGCGCCACGATCCCGAACGGCTCATACCGACTGGGCAGGACGATGGCGTCACAGCGGTGCATCAGCGTCACCAGCTCGCCGTGATCCACCGGACCGACGAAGGTCACCGCCTTGCTGACCCGGTGCTTGCGCGCCTGCTCCAGCAGCCAGTCCCGCTGGGTGCCGTCGCCGGCGATCGTCAGCGTCGTACCCGGATGGCTGCGTCGGATCCGGGGGAGTGCGGCGAGAAGGTCCTGAACGCCCTTCTCGTATTCGAGCCGACCCGCGAACAGCAATTCGGCCGGACCACCCGTGCGGGTGCGCTCCGCGAACGGCCACGCACGGATGTCGATGCCGTTGTGGATCACCGTGATGTCGGCGGCGTCGTACCCGAACAAGCGGTTCACTTCGTCACGCATCGACGCCGAACAGGTGATGAGGGCGTCGGACTCGGACACCAGCCACCACTCCACCGAATGCACCTGCCGATTCGTCCGGCCGCTCACCCAGCCGCTGTGCCGACCCGCTTCGGTCGCGTGGATCGTGGAAACCAAAGGGACATCGAAGAATTCGGCCAGTGCGATGGCGGGGTGGGCGACCAGCCAATCGTGCGCATGCACCACGTCGGGCACCCACCGCTGCTCGGAACCGGTTACATTCGGCCCGCTCGCTCCGCTCCCGGCGCCGGTCACATTCGGCCCGCTCGCTCCGCTCCCGGCGCCGTGCAAAACCCGCAACCCCGCCCGCACGAACGCATGCCCCATCGCAAGCGTCCAGGCCATCATGTCCTGCCCGAACTCGAACTCCAGCGGGTCTTCGGCGACGGCAAGGACGCGAACACCTTCGACGACGGTGTCGGTCGTGGGATGAGTCACCGCATCGGTTCCCGAGGGCCGACGGGTCAGAACCACCACGTCGTGGCCCGCAGCGGCCATCTCGGTGGCGAGGTGATGCACGTGCCGGCCGAGTCCGCCCACCACCACCGGTGGGTATTCCCACGACACGAATAGCACCCTCATCCGATTTCCCCCTCGGTGACGTTCCCCCCGGCGCCGATCCGCTCAGCCGCGGTCAGGGTCGTCTGCAGCCGACGCGCATCGAGTGCGGGGAAGAGGTTGTCGGCGCGTGACCAGTTCGCGGCGAGCGTCTCGGCCGCGTCGTCGCGGCCGCGCATCGCCGCGTCGCAGATCTCGCGGGTGGCATGCGCATGCGTGTGTGCTCGCGACACAGCGTACTGAGCCGCGGTGTCCTTCGACACCATGAACGGCCAGTCCGACGACACCGTCAGCAGCGCTTCACGCACGATCTGGTCGGCCACGCGGTTGCGCTGACCCCCTCGGTGCTGCAACTTGGCCACGGCGTCGAGGGCGGTCTCGGTGACCTCGGCGTTCAGGTCGACGAGGTGCCGCACGGCCGGGCCGTTCCACACCCGCCAGTCCTTGCCCGACCCCCACGACGACCGGGCGAGATCGATCGGCGCTCCGACGAGACCGGAACGTGTTGCGCCCGCAAGGGTTCCGACGGTGACGCCGACCTCGGGCAGTCGCCGGAGAACCCGTTCGAGCCACTGCGGTCCCTCGTGCCACCAGTGTCCGAACAATTCGGTGTCGAACGCGGCCACGACCAGCGCGGGTCGGCCGATCCGGTCGCTCTCGTCGAGGAGGCGCTCGCGCACGTGCATCACGAAGTCGTCGACGTGCCGGTCGAGCACCGCGTCTGCCCGCGCCGGATCATAGGGCTTCTTGTCCTCGCCCGAGACGGTTCGGCCGGTGACCCGGAACCGCTTGAGCCCGGTCTCGTGGTCATAGGTGTGGAAGTCGCGGTACGCGGCATGCCCGGGATAGCCCGACTTCGGCGACCAGACGCGATAACTCACCGTCAGGTCACGTCCGTACGCGACGACGTCGCTCTCGCCGACGGGACGTCCCAGTGCGGTGTCGCCGTGCAATGCCGGCCCGTCGACCATGAAGTGACGCACGCCCGCGCCCTCGTACTCGGTCCCCATCCCGGGGGCGAAGGCGCACTCCGGGGCCCAGATACCGGCGGGGTCGAAACCCCAGCGTGCGTGCGCATCCGCGAGCCCCTCGGTCAGCGAGAAGCGGCGCAGTCGCGGATCGAGGAGCGGCGCGAACGGGTGGGCGAGTGGACCGCCCAGGATCTCGACCACCCCGCTCGAGGCGAGCCCGCGGATCAGCGGCGATGCACCATGCCGCCACCTCGTCTCGAAGACGTCCAGTGCGCGCTGCGCGTCGAGGAACTCTCGGCGGCCGGCGTCGGCGCGGTCGGTGTCGCGCGACATCGCGGCCTGCGTGGCGCGCAGTTGCCAGTCGGCGAGCCACTCGTACATCGACGACGCGCAGTGCGGGTCGTCGAGCTGCGCGGCGAGGACCGGCGTGATGCCCAGGGAGAGCTGATCGGTGTAACCGTCGGCGGCAAGACGCTCGAGCACGTCGAACAACGGCAGATACGACGCCGCCCACGACTGGTACAGCCACTCCTCGCCGACCGGCCAGCGCCCATGATTCGCCAGCCAGGGCAGATGCGAATGCAGGACCAGCGTGAACTGGCCCGGGACGGGTGCGGTGCCGGTGGTCACCCGTCGGCCCGCGACGCGACCGCGAACAGGTCGAGGGAGGCGTCGATGTCGGACTCGCGGGAGTCGACGACGTCGAAGTCCGCGGCGACCACGCCGGCGACATCCGCGGTCAGTTCGTCGGGCCACGGCTCGCCGGCGAGAGCACGCTCGATCTGGGCATCGATGAGTGAACCACCCCATTTGGTGTCGAGCGCGCGGAGCGCCGGTCCGTGGACGACGCCCAGCATCGCGTCGACCTCGAAGCCCCCGTCGAGAAGCAGTTCGGTGAGTTCGGCGGCGTCGAGCTCACGAGTGTGGAACGGGTTGAGCGGGGTGTCGCGGCCGGGAGAGAAGGTGATGCGGTTGGGCGTCGACATCAGCAACAGCCCGCCCGGACGCAGCACGCGGCGACATTCGGCGACGAATCGTGGCTGATCCCAGAGGTGCTCGATGACCTGGAAGTTGACCACGACGTCGACCGAGGCGTCGGCGAGCGGTAGGTCGATGAGATTGCCCTGGTGGACGACGAGGCGGGGATATCGGCGGCGGGTGTGTTCGACCGCGGCGGTGTCGTAGTCGACGCAGATCACCGACGACGCGCCGGCGTCGGCGATCATCGCAGCGCCGTACCCCTCGCCGGACCCGGCTTCGAGGACGTCACGTCCCGCGCACCGGCCGGCGATGTGGCGGTACGCGATCTCGTGGCGCCGGAACCAGTAGTTCTCGGCAGGGATTCCCGGGACCGTCCGCTCGCCGGTGAGCGCGAGTTGCTGGTCGGTGTCGAGTGCCTCGAGACCACTGGTTGTCGTCCCGTGCGACGATCCGAGGTCTGCGTCAGTCATCTGAGAGAGAGTAGGGCATGCCCTACCGGCTGCCGGGGCCGTCGTACCGAGCGAGCGAACGGTCGAGTGCATTGTGTGAGGTAGTCGATGTTTAGTGGAATCATAGGAGACGCTAAAGTGGTGGGGACCCATGGCCTTACCCGCCGGTAAGTTGCCGAACCCGATGCAGGAGGTCGACGTAGACCCATGACAAACATTGTCGTACTGATCAAGCAGGTTCCCGACACGTGGTCCGAGCGCAAGTTGTCCGACGACGACTACACCCTGGACCGTGAGGCCGCCGACGCCGTACTGGACGAGATCAACGAGCGTGCCGTCGAGGAAGCGCTGAAGATCAAGGAGGCCGACGGCGGTGAGGTCACCATTCTGACGGCCGGCCCCGAGCGCGCCACCGACGCGATCCGCAAGGCACTGTCGATGGGCGCGGACAAGGCGATCCACATCAAGGACGACCTCATGCACGGCTCGGACGCGGTTCAGACCGCTTACGTGCTGGCCCGGGCGCTCGGCACGGTCGAGGGTGTCGAGTTGGTCATCGCCGGCAACGAGGCCACCGACGGTCGCGTCGGCGCGATCCCGGCGATGATCGCCGAGTACCTCGAACTCCCGCACCTCACCCACCTGCGTGCGCTGACCCTCGAGGGCGAGACCCTCAAGGGCGAGCGGGAGACCGACGACGGCATCTTCCACGTCGAGGCCACCCTGCCGGCCATCGTCAGCGTCAACGAGAAGATCAACGAGCCGCGCTTCCCGTCCTTCAAGGGCATCATGGCCGCGAAGAAGAAGGAAGTCACCGTTCTCACCCTCGCCGAGATCGACGTCGAGGCGAGCGATGTGGGCCTGGAGAATGCCGGCTCCGTCGTGACGGCGAACACCCCGAAGCCGCCGAAGACCGCGGGCGAGCGCGTCACCGACGAAGGCGACGGCGGCACCAAGGTCGCCGAGTACCTGGTCGGCCAGAAGATCATCTGACCTTCTCCACGCAGACCACCGGCGAACCCCCAGACATTCAGGAGAAAACCACCATGTCAGAAGTACTCGTTCTCGTGGAACAGGACGCCGAAGGCGCCCTGAAGAAGGTCACCAGCGAGCTCATCACCGCCGCCCGCGCTCTCGGCACCCCGTCGGCCGTCGTCGTCGGCAAGCCCGGCTCGGCCGATGGCATCCTCGACGGACTGAAGGAAGCCGGCGCGGAGAAGATCTACGTCGCCGAGTCCGACGACGCGGGCAGCTACCTCATCACCCCGCAGGTCGACGTCCTCGCCTCGATCGCCGAGAGCGCATCGCCGGCCGGCATCCTCGTGCCGGCGACCGCCGACGGCAAGGAGATCGCGGGCCGCTTGGCCGTGCGTCTCGGTTCCGGCGTCCTCGCCGACATCGTCGACGTCAAGGAAGGCGGCGTGGGCATCCACTCGATCTTCGGTGGCGCCTTCACCGTCGACGCCCAGGCCAAGGGAGACGTGCCGGTCTTCTCGATCCGCCCCGGTGGCGTCGAGGCCGCTCCGCAGGCCGGCGCCGGCGAACGTGTCGACGTCGAGGTCCCCGCCCAGGGCGAGGGCGCGGTCAAGATCACCAAGGTCGAGCCGAACGTCGGCGGCGACCGTCCCGAGCTGACCGAGGCATCGATCGTCGTCTCGGGTGGCCGTGGTGTCGGCAGCGCCGACAAGTTCTCGGTCGTCGAGGAGCTCGCCGACGTGCTCGGCGCCGCTGTGGGTGCCTCGCGTGCGGCCGTCGACTCCGGTTACTACCCGGGCCAGTTCCAGGTCGGTCAGACCGGTAAGACCGTGTCGCCGCAGCTGTACGTCGCCCTGGGCATCTCGGGCGCCATCCAGCACCGCGCGGGCATGCAGACCTCGAAGACCATCGTGGCCGTCAACAAGGACGAAGAGGCCCCGATCTTCGAGATCGCCGACTACGGCATCGTCGGCGACCTGTTCAACGTCGCGCCGCAGCTGACCGAAGAGGTCAAGAAGCGCAAGTGATCAGGAGCTGATCAGCTGAACACCCGGTGACCCCCGACTCCGCGTCGGGGGTCACCGTGCGTTCGGGGGTCGTTCACCCGCAGGTGGTCGCCGCGCAGCATGTTCATCCGGCGTCGGCCCGAGTTCATCGAACCCGCACCGACACGACACACTGCGGTGGTCCCGCCGACGCCCGGTCTGGCTTTCATTCGAGTCATGAACGCCATGCAGTCGCCAGTCCGCACCAGCCACGTCTCGCGCGCACGGTTCACGCGGGCCGTGCCGACGACCCTGCTCACCGCGGGGCCCATCCGGGTCCTCGTCTCCGACGACCCGGCGGACATCGTCGCCGCACAAGAGCTGCGGTTCCGCGTCTTCGCCGACGAACCCGGCTTCTCCAACCGCATCGGTGACGCGGTGACCGGGCGTGACGCCGACCGTTTCGACGCCTTCTGCGAGCACCTCATCGTCCGGCATGACGACGACGGAGTCGTCGGGTGTGCGCGACTCCTCTCCCCGGCGCGGGCAATCGCCGCCGGCGGCTGGTACTCGGCCACCGAGTTCGATCTCCGTGAGATGAGCGACATCGTCTCCGAGACAGTCGAATTGGGTCGCGCGTGCGTCCACCCCGGGCACCGTGACGGGTCGGTGACCGCGCTGATGTGGGCGGCCCTTCTCCAGTACATGGACGACGCCGAGCTGCGCTACCTGATGGGCTGCGTGTCGGTGCCGCTGCACAGTCCGGGCGAGTGGCTCCCGGGCTCGTCGATGCGTGCCTTGCGCGATCGGCTGCGCGATGAGCACCAGGATCCGCAGCGTCGCGCGCACCCGCTGGCGCCGGCACGCGTCGGCGGACGACTGCTCGACGACATCGTGCCGTCGGAGACGGTCGCGATGCCGCCCCTGATGCGCGGGTATCTACGACTCGGCGCCCGCATCTGCGGCGAGCCCGCGGTCGACGACGTCTTCGACGTCGCGGACTTCCTGACCCTGCTCGACCGCGAGGGCGCGAACAAGCGATACCTCGACCGACTGCGATCGAGCGCCAGGCGCCTCGGCTCGACCCAACGGCCGGATGCCGCGCCGGAGCCCGGGGGCGCGGCACGATGACCGCGCTGCTGGTCGGTCCGGTCACACCGCGCACGGATGATCTTCGGCGCCACCATGTGGGGTGTCCGCCGTCCCGCACCTCATCGGGCGCGCCGGCACACCCATGGTTCCCGATCAGCACCTGCGGCGACGGTTGCATCGGCGCAACGGTGGCGCGGCGGTTCGACGCGATGGCCGACGCGACGATCGTCGCCTGGCGCATCTGCCGACTGTTCGCCGTCGTCCTGTGGATCGTCTGGGCAGCCCTGACCGCCGGCGCGGTGGCGCGTCTGCGCCGACGCCCACCGCGGGCACTTCGCGCCCCCGCGGCGAGTGCGCTGCTGGCGGCCCTGGGCATCTCCGTCGACGTCGAGGACCGGCGATCCGGCCCGGTCCGACCGGGGCTGGTGGTCGCCAACCACATCTCCTTCCTCGACGTCCTGGCGCTGGCGCTGGTCAGCCCGGCGCACGTGGTGGCCAAGTCCGATGTCGTCGGGATGCCGGTGGTGTCCTCCCTTGCACGCAGGTTCGGCGTCATCGCCGTCGATCGCGGCACGCTTCGCGGATTGCCGGGGACGGTCGGCGAGGTCGCCGGCCGCCTGCACCACGACTCATCGGTGATCGTCTTCCCCGAGGGCACCACGTACTGCGGTCGATCCGGCGGCGCCTTCCGGCCGGCGTTCTTCCAGGCCGCGATCGACGCCGATGTGCCGGTGGTGCCGGTCCGACTCAGATTCATCGGTACCGACGGGACCACGGCGACGGCGCCGAGCTTCATCGGCGCCGACACCCCGGCCGACACGCTGCGGCGGGTTCTGCGGACGCGTGGCCTCGCGGTCACGATGGTCATCCACCCACCCGAGGCGCCCGGCCGGGATCGTCGCGAGCTCGCCGGCCGGTGCGAGCGCGTCGTGGCGGGCATGCCGGAGGCCGCCGAAAGTGACATCACCCGTTCTCTCATATAGGTTTCTCCGGTAGCCGTCCGCGTTCTGCGGACGATCACCCGCGTACCTCCAGGAGGCCGACGATGACGTCCACGCAAACCCGAGAAGCCGCGCGCGCCAAGTTCTTCGAACTCCGGGACGCCGACGGACGAGTCGATGACGCCGATCTCGACACGGTGTGGGCGGGACTCTCGACGCTCCGGCCCGAGGAAATGCTCGGCGCGTGGAAGGGTGGGGAGTTCACCACCGGTCACGCCATCAACGGCATGCTGGCGAAAGCCAACTGGTTCGGCAAGACCTTCACCTCGCGCAGTGACGTCCAACCGCTGGTGTGCCGCGACGAGAACGGCGACCTGTACTCCAACACGAAGCTCGGCAAGGGCGAGGCCAGCCTCTGGGCGATCGAATTCCGCGGCGAGGTCACCGCGTCGATGGTCTACGACGGCCAGCCGGTCATCGACCACTTCAAGCGCGTCGACGACACCACTGTCATGGGGATCATGAACGGCAAGGGCGGCGTCATCGACGGCCGTCACCTGTACTTCTACCTCGAGCGGGTCTGACAGCGAACAGACGTTCCGCCCCCTCGCGCCTCTTCTGTGCGCGTTCGCCTCGTCGACAGACGACCGATCGGTCGCCGATCGCGGAATTTGTCGGCGACCGACGCGCGTTTATCCTTGCTAGCGATGCCCGTGCCAAGCCGACCGCCCGTGAAGGCGCCCGTCTACCTCGACCACGCCGCTTCGACGCAGATCCTGCCCGAAGCCGTCGAGGCGATGACTGCCGTCTTCGCCCAGCCGGGTAACGCCTCGTCGCTGCATGGCTCCGGACGCCTCGCGCGGCGTCGTCTCGAGGAGTCTCGCGAGGCGATCGCCGCGGCCGTCGGAGCCCGACCCTCTGAGGTCGTCTTCACCGGAGGCGGGACCGAGTCCGACAATCTCGCGGTCAAGGGCATCTACTGGTCACGGCGCAATGCCGACCCGCGTCGTCGCCGGATCATCACCTCCGCGATCGAACACCACGCGGTCCTCGATCCCGCGCAGTGGCTCGCCGACGACGCCGATGCCGAACTCGTCCTGCTGCCCGTCGGCGCCGATGGTGTGGTCTCACCGGCCGACCTGCGCGCCGAGCTGGAAAAGCATGGGGATGAGACCGCTCTCATCACGATCATGTGGGCCAACAACGAGGTCGGTTCGATCCAGCCGGTCGCCGAGCTCGCTGCGCTGGGGGCCGAGTTCGGGGTACCCGTGCACTCCGACGCGATCCAGGCCGTCGGCCACCTGCCGGTCGATTTCGCGGCCAGTGGCCTCTCGGCGCTGAGCCTGACCGCCCACAAGTTCGGCGGTCCGCAGGGCGTCGGTGCGCTCCTACTCGGCCGTGATGTCGGGTGTGTGCCGTTGCTGCACGGCGGCGGCCACGAGCGTGATGTGCGCTCGGGGACCCAGGACGTCGCCGGGGTGGTCGGCATGGCCGCCGCACTGACCTGGTGTGTCGAGCACCTCGAGGCGAACTCCGCCCACGTGCGCACGCTGCAGACGCGCCTGACCGAGGTGCTCCTCGGGGTCGACGGGACGGTGCGCAACGGGGTCGACGGGGCCGGTCGCCTCCCCGGAAACGTGCACGTGTCGTTCGCCGGGTGCGAGGGCGACTCGCTGCTCATGCTGCTGGACGCCAAGGGTGTCGAATGCTCGACCGGATCGGCCTGTACCGCGGGCGTCGCACAGGCGAGTCATGTCCTGCTCGCGATGGGGCTGGACATGGCCGACGCGCGGTCGTCGCTGCGGTTCTCCCTCAGTCACACCACCACCGATGCCGACATCGACGCGGTCGCCGCGGTCATCGACGAGGTCGTCGACCGGGCGCGGGCCGCGGGTCTCGTGTCTGTCCCCGGCGGAAGGATCTCCTGATGCGCGTACTGGCGGCGATGAGCGGCGGAGTCGATTCGGCGGTCGCCGCGGCACGAGCGGTCGAGGCCGGCCACGAGGTGGTCGGTGTCCACCTGGCGCTGTCCACGGCTCCCGGTGCGCTACGCACCGGCTCGCGCGGCTGCTGCTCACGCGAGGACGCCTCAGATGCCCGCCGGGCGGCCGACGTACTCGGAATCCCCTTTTATGTCTGGGATTTCGCCGACAGGTTCAAAGACGACGTGATCGACGAGTTCGTCGAGGCATACGCGGCCGGACGCACCCCGAATCCGTGCCTGACGTGCAACGAGAAGATCAAGTTCGCGGCACTCGCCGACAAGGCGATCGCCCTGGGTTTCGACGCACTGGCCACCGGCCACTACGCCCAGCTCGTAGATGGAGAGTTGCGCCGCGCGGTCGACGCCGACAAGGACCAGTCCTACGTGCTCGCCGTCTTGACGCGTGACCAGTTGTCGCGCGCGATGTTCCCGATCGGCGACACCCCGAAGAGTGAGATCCGGGCCGAGGCGGCTCGGCGCGGGCTGGCCGTCGCGGACAAGCCGGACTCCCACGACATTTGCTTCATCCCCAGCGGCGACACCCGTGCGTTCCTCGGTGCGCGCATCGGCGTCCGGCCGGGAGCCATTGTCGACGCGACGTCGGGTGAGCGACTCGCCGAGCACGACGGTGTCCACGGTTTCACCATCGGTCAGCGCAAGGGTCTCGGTGTCGAGGCGCCGGCCGCCGACGGCAAGCCGCGCTACGTCACCGAGATCGACCCGGATTCGGGGACGGTGACGGTCGGGACGGCGGCCGATCTGCAGGTCTGGGGGATCACCGCCACCCGCGCGGTCTGGACCTCGGGGGTCACCCCCGACGAGCCCTTCGACGCGATGGTGCAGGTCCGCGCTCACGGCGGACTCGCGCCGGTGCGGGCCACGGCCATCACCATCGACGGTGAACCCGCCATCGAGATCGCGCTGCAGGAGCCGCTCACCGGCGTCGCCCGCGGTCAGGCCGCGGTGTTGTATCTGCCCGATGCCCGTCGCGGCGACCAGGTCGTCGGGTGTGGACGCATCGCCACCACCGCGTCGCAGCCGTCTGTCGTAGCGTCTCCGTGACCGGTCCGGTTCTGCCCACCGGCGTGGGCACCGGTGTGGGTTCGATGCCCGGCACCGACGCGCGTGCCGCCGCCGAGGTGATCAACGGCGAACTCGACTTCGCACACCTCGCCGAACTCCCCGGCCGTGGCATCGGCTCGGATATGGTCGGCCGGATGGCGGCCATCCTCGTCGATCTGCCGATGGACACCGCGACGTGGGGATACCGCCTCGCGCAACGCCATTCCCGCCTGGCCCGGCGTGCCGCCGATCTGCTCGCCGAGGACCTCGACGTCGTCGAGGAACTCTGGGAGACAGCGGGTTTCGTCGGCACCGGGAGGCCGTTCAAGGTGCAGGTCGCCGGTCCGTTCACCACCTCGGCATCCGTCGAACTGGCGAACGGGCAGCGGGTGCTCAAGGACCACGGTGCGGTGCGCGACATCGTGGAGTCGACGGCCGAAGGTGTGCGCGAGCACGTTGCCGAACTGGAACGCCGGCTCGGCGCGCACGTGGTGGTCCAGCTCGACGAGCCGATGATCGGCCAGGTCATCGACGGCACGGTGAAGCCGTTGACCCGTTTCGACCCCATCCGGGCGATCCCGGTGGTCGAGGTGGCCCGTGCGCTCACCGAACTCGTCGACCACGTCGGCGCACCGGTGATCGTGCACGATTGCGGGAAACCGCGATGGGATCTGCTCGAACTCCTCCCCGGTGTCGCGTATTCGATCGACGTCACCAAGCCGTCGGCGACCGATCTCGACGGCATCGGCTCGCTCGTCGATCGCGGCGGCGTGCTGCTCGCGGGACGCGTACCGTCGACCGCACCCGATCGCCCGTTGGCCGCCGAGACTGTGGCCACCGATCTCGCGGCACTGACCGACCGCATCGGACTGAATCGCAAAGTGTTGGCGGACAACGTCATCGTGACGCCGACCTGTGGTCTCGCCGGCGCCTCGGCGTCGTGGGCCAAGACGGCACTGACGATCACCGCCGAAGCCGGCCAGCTGCTGGGCAGCGATCCCTCGGCACTCTGAAAAGTCTGCGGCGGCGCCGTCGCAGACCTATCCTCGTCGGTATGCCGCACCCGATCATGTTCGACGACGCGGATCCCCATCTGGGTCGGATCCGGGAGATCGCGCTCGCGTTGCCCGACGCGACCGAGGTCGTCGCGCACGGCCGGCCGACGTTCCGCTGCGGCAAGATGTTCGGCAACTACGGCGGCGGCGTCAAGGGCAGCAAGGTGCGTCATGATCAATCGATCCTGGTCCTCGCCGACGAGTCCGAACGGCCCGCGCTGCTGGACGATCCGCGGTTCTTCCTGCCCGCCTACCTGGGCCCCGCCGGCTGGGTGGGCCTGATCCTCGACGACGACACCGATTGGGATGAGGTCGGCGAGCTCCTCGACACCAGCTACCGCCAGATCGCACCGAAGCGGTCGGTGGCCAAGCTCGACGCCGTGTGACCCGCGGACGTGTCGCTCCGGCAATGCCCGCGGCCCCGCCGGCCGAGCACTACCCGGCCATGTCCTCGCCTTCTTCGGACATGTCCATGCCTGTCAACCGCTTCCACTCTGGGGGAACGTGCAGGGCCAATACTTCAACCTCCTGCTTCGCTCCGAGGTCCGGCCTTATCTGGTTGACCTCGGTCCAGCGGATCGGTAGTGAGAAGGTGGTATCTATGAATAGCTCGGCCACGGCTGGGGAGGTGTCACGGTCGAGGTGCATGAGGTAACCGTGCTCGGTCAATTCGGCGCCCCTCATCTGCCACTTGTCTCCAGGGCGTCCCCAGATCGGGAATCTATTCGGCTTCAGCATCTTGACGAGCAGCGGCCAGTGCGCAAACCCCGAGGGTGGCTTCGGGGGAATCGATTGCCCGCTGTCGTCGACCAACTCTTGTCCTGCATTCCTGGTGTATCGACGGGTCTGGCCGTACTTGGGCGTGCGTTCCGACCAGGAGCAGAGTTCGTTGTCGACAAAGAACTCAACCGTCTGAACCTTCGTGGGCGGGCCGGTCAGATCGGTCTTACCCCACGACCTGTATTCGGCGGTTCCGGAGATGCGTGCACAGGAACCGGTGTTCTGAAGAAGGCTGATCGCCGCCAATGTGTCTTCCAGTGTTGTCGCCACGGTCCTAGCTTGCCGGACCGTCACCGGTCCCGCGGGAATACGACTGCGTTCGGCCCCAGGCGGAAAGGCCCACAGCGACGACGGCCTGCCCGCCGATGAGTGCCCATGGCAGAGCGAGCAGTTCCCATCCGGTCGTGCCGAAGTTCAGAGCCCACACGATGATTGCCGTACCCAGAACGATGGTCATCAGATGGCCGAGGGTGACGAGGATCGAAGCGGCCGTGCGCGTGTGTCGCCGTAGAACACATACGACCCCGATGACTGACGCAACGAACGCGCACAGCAAGCCGATCAGTGTCGGGAACACCACCATGTACTCGAAGTTGCCCGATACCTCTACGACTCCGGACAGAAGGAGCGGCGGTACGACGAACACCAGGATGGGCACCGCGCACAGCACCGAGATGATCGACGCGATTCGCAAGGTCTTCACCAGGACACGGTATCTGCGTGAGAACCAACCAGTCCGACCGTGTCGGCGTGGAGCCAGTACGCACGGTGTCACGCAGGGCTTCTCACAGCGGAGAGAAACCACGATGCGTGAATGTAGAACGGCCGGCAGAAATCTGCGCGTCCATGAGTGCCGAAGAGTCCGTCAACTATGACGCTCTGGCACCCGAGCCGGGGCGTCGCGTGTGACTGATGGGGTTTCTGTTCACCACAGTTCACCACGGTTCACCGCTGGGATGTGAAAGACATCTACTGCTACACAACCAAACTCGAATGCAAACGGGTTGTGGACAAACCTCGTCGTCGAACGTCTTGGCGAGTATCTTGGTCTCATGACCTCGATCACCGAGCTCCGCGACACCCTCGTCTCTCTGCCGTCGCCACCCGACGACGGGAGCGGTCGCGCAGTGTGCGACCGCCTCGACGAACTACGGGTGCTGCGCAACGTGTTGGATCATCAGATCGCGGTCCACATCGCGCTGCTGGATGCCTCGGGCGCGGCGTCGCGGGCGGGGTCGACGACCCGGTCGTGGCTGATCGAGATGGGCATGCCCCCGGCGGCCGCGCACCGTGGTGCACGGATCGCCGGCGGGTTGGGGGCGTTGCCGAAGGTCGCGGACTGTGCCGCCGAGGGCTATCTGTCTGCCGAGTGTGTTGATGCGGTGGTTCGTGGCATCGCAGTCATCGGCAGGCGGGCTGCGGCTGCGTTGTCCGACGACGACCGGACCCTGTTCGAGAGCGAATTGCTCACGCAGGCGTTCTCCGGTGCCACACCGGCCGAGATCGACACCCACGCCCGGAGCATTGCCATGCGGGTGGCCGATGCCGATCCGGACGCGGTGGCGGCGGCTGATGATGCATCGCTGAACACGGTGCACACGCGGGTGACCGAGGAGGGCAGGGTCGTCATCAGCGGGGATGTGACGGCGGTGATCGGGGAGAAGTTTCTGTCGATGATCGACGAACGCTCCGGTCCGCGCCCGGAACCCGACGGTGCCGAGGATCGTCGCAGTGTCGGAGAACGTCGCGCCGACGGGCTGGAGCTACTACTCGATCAGGCCGCGATCGGTGCTGCCATGACCACCGCCGGCGCACCCCGCACCCAGGTGTTGGTCACCATCCCTGCCGACGGCGCGGATCCGGCGCGGTTGCCGTGGCTTGGGGCGGTATCGGCATCGACGGCGCGGCGGTTGTCATGCGATGGCGGTGTGACGTCGATCGTCCTCGACGACGAAGGCGTGCCGTTGCGGATGGGAACGACGAAACGACTGTTCCCGCATCATCTGCGCCAGGCGATCATCGTGCGGGATGTGTGTTGCGTGAAATGTGGTGCCCCAGCGGCGCATACGCAAGTCCATCATGTGGTGCATTGGGCTGATGGTGG
>NZ_JBHYNC010000017.1:0-104730 GCF_042743165.1 Gordonia sp. NPDC058843 | reverse complement strand
CTACTGAAGGCTGTCCTCGAGGACGGGTTGCTCGGGAGATCGCACCGCGGGCTACCCGTGCAACTGATCATCAAAGCCGACCTCGACGACCTCGTCCGTGAAGCCGGACTCGCGACCACCGCCACCGGCACCCTGCTCCCCATCCCCGACCTCATCGACCTCGCCGCGACGGCCACCGATATTCAACCGTGGTTGGCGATCTTCAAAAACCACACGGCCGTGCCCCTGTACTTCGGGCGCGGCAAGCGTCTCGCCACCCGCGCACAACGTCTCGTCTCCTTCGCCCGCCCCGACGGTGAGGTGTGTTCGGCGCCCGGCTGCGATCAACCCGCCACCCAGGTGGACATGCATCACGCCCAGAAGGATTGGGCCAAGGGTGGTCTCACCGACATCGACGACCTCGCCCCGGCGTGCCCGCGTCACAACCGGATGGTCGGTGACCAGCCCGGGCAGTACACCACCCGGATCGAACGGTCCGGACCCGACGAAGGCCGCTGCCTCTGGCGGTTGAACGCCGAACCCGGCGCGCCACCCAACCCCGAGCGCCTCAACCGCCGACCCGACATATCCCGGCGGTTCGCAGAACATCTGAACACCGTGCGCGACGAGATCCACGGACCACCAACCCGGTCCGGCGCTCACCCACGCCCACACCAGCCGCGCCCCGAACAGTCACGCCCCGATGATCTGCGCCTGAACATCAGCCACGTCATCGACGTCCGACCACCGCGACCCGGACCACCCCAACCGCGGCCCTCCCTCGTCGAAGCACACCTCATGTGGCTCCTCGCCACCCGCTGAGCCCCCCGCATCACAATCGCCCACCGGCGAATCCAACTCGACCGACGGACCTCGATCGAAGTCCAGCAGTCGAGACGAAGTTCGCCAGTCATCGGCACCTCCTCCATCTGCCTCACACTGTCATCGCCCGGATGCCGCCGTCCCCTACGACAAAAGGACCCATCCCGGAGGATGGGCCCTTTTGTCTTGCGATGAACTCCGTCTGACTACGAACTCTGTCTGACTACGAACTCAGCCGAGCACCAACGACTCGCCGTCGGCACTGACGTTGACCGGCACCACGTCTCCGTCGCGGATGTCTCCGGACAGGAGTTGCCTGGCGAGCTGGTCGCCGATGGCCTGCTGCACCAGCCGGCGCAGCGGGCGCGCACCGTACAGCGGGTCGAATCCCCGTGCGCCCAACCATTCCTTGGCCTTGGTCGACACCTCGAGGTCGAGGCGGCGTTGCGCAAGGCGCTTCTTGAGCTGGCCGAGCTGGATGTCGACGATCGACACCAGTTCCTCGGGGCTCAGCGCGTCGAAGATCACCACGTCGTCGAGACGGTTGATGAACTCCGGCTTGAACGCCGAGCGCACGGCCATCATGACGTGGTCCTTGTCGCCGCCCGCACCGAGGTTCGAGGTCAGGATGAGGATGGTGTTGCGGAAGTCCACCGTTCGTCCCTGGCCGTCGGTCAGGCGACCTTCATCGAGCACCTGCAGCAGCACGTCGAAGACGTCCGGGTGGGCCTTCTCGATCTCGTCGAACAGGACCACCGTGTACGGACGACGCCGTACCGCCTCGGTGAGCTGGCCACCGGCCTCGTACCCGACGTAACCGGGCGGGGCACCGACGAGCCGTGCGACGCTGTGCTTCTCGCCGTACTCGCTCATGTCGATGCGGACCATGGCCCGCTCGTCGTCGAACAGGAACTCGGCGAGCGCCTTGGCGAGCTCGGTCTTGCCGACGCCGGTGGGGCCGAGGAACATGAACGAGCCGAGCGGTCGGTTCGGGTCGGCGACGCCTGCGCGTGCTCGACGCACCGCGTCGGACACCGCACCGATGGCGGCCTTCTGTCCGATGACTCGCTTGCCGAGTTCGTCCTCCATGCGCAGCAGCTTGGCGGTCTCACCCTCGAGCATGCGTCCGGCCGGGATTCCGGTCCACGCCGACACGACCTGGGCCACGTCGTCGGGTCCGACCTCCTCCTGCAGCATCACGTCCTGCGACGGATCGGTGCCGGTCTTCTCGATCGCGGCCTCGAGTTCCTTCTCCAGGCCGGGGATCTTGCCGTACCGCAGCTCGGCAGCGCGCCCGAGGTCACCGTCGCGCTCAGCCCGATCAGCTTCGCCGCGAAGGCGTTCCAGCTCCTCCTTGAGGTCGCGGACCGCGTCGATGGCGGTCTTCTCCGACTGCCACCGGGCGGAGAGCTCGTTGAGCTTCTCCTTCTGGTCGGCCAGCTCGGCGCGCAGCTTCTCGAGTCGATCCTTCGACGCCGCGTCGGTCTCCTTCTCCAAGGCGACCTCTTCGACCTCGAGTCGGCGGACGATTCGCTCGACCTCGTCGATCTCGACGGGACGCGAGTCGATCTCCATCCGCAACCGCGACGCGGCCTCGTCGACGAGGTCGATGGCCTTGTCGGGCAGGAAGCGCGAGGTGATGTATCGGTCGGAAAGCGTTGCGGCGGCGACCAACGCGGAGTCGGTGATGCGCACACCGTGGTGCACCTCGTACCGGTCCTTGAGGCCGCGGAGGATGCCGATGGCGTCTTCGACCGAGGGCTCACCGACGTACACCTGCTGGAAGCGGCGCTCGAGGGCGGCGTCCTTCTCGATGTACTTGCGGTACTCCTCGAGAGTGGTGGCACCGACCAGTCGCAGCTCCCCGCGGGCGAGCATCGGCTTGATCATGTTGCCGGCATCCATCGCGGAATCGCCTGTCGCACCGGCACCGACGATCGTGTGCAGCTCGTCGATGAAGGTGATGACCTGTCCGGCCGAACCCTTGATCTCGTCGAGCACGGCCTTGAGCCGTTCCTCGAACTCGCCGCGGTACTTGGCACCGGCGACCATCGAACCCATGTCGAGGGAGATGACGGTCTTGCCGCGCAACGACTCCGGGACGTCGCCGGCGACAATGCGCTGGGCGAGTCCTTCGACGATGGCGGTCTTGCCGACGCCGGGTTCACCGATGAGGACCGGGTTGTTCTTGGTCCGACGGCTGAGGACCTGCACGACGCGCCGGATCTCGGTGTCGCGGCCGATGACCGGGTCGAGCTTGCCCTCGCGGGCGGCCGCGGTCAGGTCGGTCGAATACTTCTCGAGAGCCTGGTAGGTCGATTCGGGATCCTCGGAGGTGACCCTCGCACTGCCGCGCACGGCGACGAACGCCTCGCGCAGGGCCTGCGGTGTCGCACCGAGGTTGTGCAGCAGTTTGGCGACATCGGAGTCTCCGGTCGCCAGGCCGACGACGACGTGCTCGGTCGAGACGTACTCGTCGTCGAGTTCACCGGCCAGCTGCTGGGCAGCGGTGATGGCCGCGATCGACTCGCGGGATAGTTGAGGCGTCGAGCTGGCGCCGGACACCGTCGGCATGCGATCGACCAATCCCTGGGCCTGCGCACGAACGCTCGACGGGTCCACGCCCACCGCTTTGAGCAGCGGCGACGCGATGCCGTCGGACTGATCGAGCAGTGCCACGAGGATGTGGGCCGGTCGCACGTCGGGGTTTCCAGCGCTGGCCGCCGCCTGCACAGCGGAGCTCAGTGCTTGCTGCGTCTTGGTGGTGGGGGTGAAGCTGTCCACTCGCGTGTACCTTTCTCTTTAGTCCAACAGGCTCAAGTATGAGCCATACGGAGGTTGTAACGCCAACAAAGTTGAGTCCATTCCGCTCATGTCTACATATGTTGTGATCTGGCTCACAGGCAATCCGTCGCCGGTTCATACCTGTGCCTCCGCACATCCCCTGTGTACGCGGTGTTCGATCCACCTGGCCCCAGCAAGCGATGGATCGCAATTCTCGACGGCAGACTGCAGTCCTTCGACATCCCGACCGGACACGAGACCTGGTCGGTCGCCTACCCGGGGTTCGCGAGTCCCGACTCCTCCGAGTCGGAAACCCTCACCAAGATCGACGGACGGCACGTGGTCGTGACGACGAAGACGGCAGTTACGTTCATCAGTCCCGCTTAGCGATTCCCTTTCCGCACAGTGCGGGATGAGTGCCGCAAATCCGGTCCTCATTCCGCACTCTGCGCATGTGTTTCGAGCACTATGGATGGGTGACCGCAGACAACTCCCCACGGGAGAACACGACACCGTCCGACACCGATGCGGGTGACGACGCGGCGGTGATCTTCATCCTCTTCGGGTCGACCGGCGACCTGGCCAAACGAATGGTCCTGCCGTCGCTGTACGAACTCCACCGGCGCGGGCTGCTCCCCCGCGGATGGCAGCTCATCGGCAACGGGCGGGGCGACCGTACCGACGACGAGTTCCGGCAGCACGTGAAGGACGCGATCGAGGAGTTCGGTTCGGACGGGTCGGTCTCGTCGGACGACTGGGCGTCGTTCGCCGAGAGCATCCGCTTCGCCGGCGGCGGGTTCACCGCCGATGATCCCGGACGCCTGTTGGAGGTGATCGACGCAGCCCGCGACACCGTCGGGACGACGGCGCAACTGGTCCACTATCTGGCCCTTCCTCCGACCACGTTCGTGGACTACACCAAAGCCATTGCCGCGCACGATCTCGCGAAGGACTCGCGGGTCGTCTACGAGAAACCGTTCGGTACGTCTCCGGACGGTTTCCGGGCCCTCGACGAAGCGGTCCACGAATCGCTGGACGAGAAGCAGATCTACCGGATCGATCATTTCCTGGGGAAGGAGAGCACCCAGAACCTGCACGTCCTGCGCTTCGCCAACGGACTCTTCACCGGGGTGTGGAACCGCGAACACGTGGCGGAGGTCCAGATCGACGTCCCGGAGACCCTCGACATCGCCGACCGCGCCGCGTTCTACGACGCCACCGGCGCGTTTCTGGACATGGTCGTCACCCACCTGTTCCAGGTGGCAGCCGAAGCCGCGATGGAGCCTCCGGTGTCCCTTGGCGCCGACGACCTGCTCGACGCCCGCGAGTCGGTCATCGCGGCCTTCCGTCCACTCGACCCCGCCGAGGTGGTCTTCGGCCAGTACGAGGGGTACCGCGACACCGACGGCATCCCCGATGACTCCACCACCGAGACGTTCGCGGCGGTGCGCCTCTGGGTCGACACCGACCGCTGGCGAGGCGTCCCGTTCCTGCTCCGCACCGGCAAGATGCTCGACCACAGCTCTCAGCGACTCAGCCTCGTCTTCCGGGCCCCGGCCGACGGTCCGCTGACCGACACCCCGAACGACGGCACCGTGCTGACCTTCGACCTCGCCGGTGACGGTGCCATCGATCTGGCCGTCACCGTCAAGGAACCGGGTTCGGGGACCGATCTCTCCGTCGCCCACATGACCGAACAACTCGACGAGGTGGCCGACGGCCTGTCGCCCTACGCACGGCTCATCGTCGACGTGTTGCGCGGCGACCGGTCTCTGTTCACCCGGCCCGACGGCCTCGCACATGTCTGGGAGGTCGCCGCGCCGGTGCTGGAGAATCCGCCTGCGCCGCAACCATATGCGGCGGGTTCGACCGGCCCCGCGACCGCCGACGACCTGTGCGGCGGATCCGGCTGGATCTGAGCGCGGACAGCTGATCGGCGCCTTGGCCTACCCGCCGAGGCGCCGGTCGAGGTTGATCGCCGCGCTGATGAGCGCGAGGTGGGTGAATGCCTGCGGCATGTTCCCGAGCTGTTCACCGGTGAG
The DNA here is from genome assembly GCF_042743165.1 of Gordonia sp. NPDC058843. Taxonomy (NCBI): domain Bacteria; kingdom Bacillati; phylum Actinomycetota; class Actinomycetes; order Mycobacteriales; family Gordoniaceae; genus Gordonia; species Gordonia sp. NPDC058843. The sequence continues at coordinate 99,103 of NZ_JBHYNC010000017.1, read as the reverse complement.
ACCGACCTGCTCGGCATAGAGCCCGAGGTGGTTGGCGTGGGTGAACATCTTCTCCAGCGCCAGCCGCGCGTCGGCCAGACGGCCGACCCGGGTGAGCGCTTCGACGTACCAGAACGAGCACAGCGAGAACGTCCCCTCGGCTCCGTCGAGGCCGTCGTGCCCGCCGTCGGTGTCGTATCGGAACACCAAGGAGTCGCTCACGAGTTCTTGCTCGATCCGCTCCAGAGTGCGGACGAAGCGGTCGTCGGTGGGCGACAACAACTTCACGGCGGGGATCAGCAACAGCGCCGCGTCCAGGCGGTCGGAGTCGAGAGTCTGGACGAACGCTCCTACGTCGTCGTTCCAGCCCCGCTCCATGATCTGCACGAAGATGTCGTCACGGGCCTTCATCCAGCCGGCGACGTCGCCGGGTAGGCCGCGCTGCCGGCTCATCCGGATCATCCGCTCGAGGGCCACCCACGACATCACGCGTGAGTAGACGTAGTCCTGCGGCTTGCTGCGCACCTCCCAGATGCTCTGGTCCGGGCGATCCCAGTTGTCGACGAGCCATCCGGCCACCGTGCACAGATGCGTCCACGACCCGTAGGAGATCCCCGGTCCGTATTTGTTGTACAGGTACACCGAGTCGATGAGCTCGCCGTAGATGTCCAGTTGGAGCTGGTCGGCGGCGGCGTTCCCGATCAGCACCGGCGAGGTCTGCCGGTAACCCTCCCAGTGGTCGAGTTCGGTCTCGGCCGGCGGCGGATCCCCGTCGAGGGTGTACATCAACCGCAGCGGCCCCAGATCTCCCGGCTCATCGGCACCGTCGTCGAACCGGCAGGTCAGCCAGTCCATGAACGCGCCGGCCTCGTCGGTGAACCCCAGCCGGAGCAGCGCGTAGAGGGTGAACGCGGCGTCGCGGATCCAGACATAGCGGTAGTCCCAGTTCCGCTCGCCACCGATCTGTTCGGGAAGCGCGGCGGTCACGGCCGACACCACCGCGCCGGATGGTTCGTGCGTCAGCAGTTTGAGAGTGAGTGCCGACCGATGCACCATCTCCCGCCACCTACCGGTGTAGGAGGACCGTGAGACCCAGTCCTGCCAGAACGCGACCGTCGCGGCGACGACGGCGGGAGAACTGTCGTGGTCGAGCAGTTCCGGCCCGACGGGGTCGGGCGCGAGGACGAACGTGACGCACTCGCCGGTCTCGACGGTGAAGTCGGCCCGCGCGTCCCGGTCGTCGACCGGATCGATGCAGACGGTCGAGACGAGGTGCAGCACCAGGTCGTCGGTCTCGAAGCGAACCCGACGTTCGTCCTCGACGACGAGGGAGTGTGCGACACGGCCATAGTCGAATCGCGGGGCGACCGTGACCCGGAACCGCACGGAGCCCCGCACACAGGAGATCCGACGGATGATCCTCGTTTGGTGGTCGGGGTCGTGCGGTCTCGCGATCGGCATCAGGTCCTGCACCTCGGCGACACCGTCCTCGCTCAGAAAGCGGGTGACGAGCACGTTGGAGTCGGGAAGGTAGAACTGCCGCGTGGTGACGTCGCCGTCCACCGGTTCCACGGTCCACCCGCCGCCCTGTCGAGCGTCGAGTAGCGAGCCGAACACGCTGGGCGAGTCGAACCGTGGGCAGCAGAACCAGTCGATCCGCCCGTCGACCCCCACGACGGCCGCGGTGCGGAGGTCGCCGATGACACCGTGATCGGCGATCGGCAAGTAGTTTCCGGCCGCTGCGGCGTCGCCGGTGGTCGCACCGTCGCATCGGGAATGTGTGGTCGCGTCCTCGCCGGAATCGGTCGGGGTCCTCATGGCGGCCATTCGATGCCTGCGTCGTCCTGGATGGGCCGTCACCCGTGTCGCAGTCATCTCGACGCCGTCGAGCATCCACCGTCCAGCGATCGGGTTCGCCGATCTGCCGATCTGGAACGCGCCGATATCGGACACTCGGAGCAACGCACTCGACGGAAGGACGCACCGGTGACCACCAGCGGGGCCAGCACGAGCACGACCGACGACGCCGCGAACATCTTCGCCGACGCCACGGCCTACGCCGACGAGCCGCGGTTGCACGCGGCCATGGCCCATCTCCGGGCGAACGACCCGGTGCCGCGCGTCGACCACGGGCCCTACCGACCGTTCTTCGCCATCACCAAGCACGCCGACATCATGGACATCGAGCGCGACAACAACCTGTGGTTGAGCGAACCGCGGCCCGTGCTGACCACCGCCGCTGCCGACGACGTGGCAAGGGCGCAGCTGGAATCCGGTGCCGGACTGCGCACCCTGATCCACATGGACGATCCACACCACCGCAAGGTCCGCGCGATCGGCACCGACTGGTTCCGGCCGAAGGCGCTGCGCGACCTCCAGTCCCGCGTCGACGAGCTCGCCAAGCGGTACGTCGACCGGATGCGCGACATCGGTCCGGAGTGCGACTTCGTCGAGGAGGTCGCGGTCGGCTTCCCGCTGTACGTGATCCTGTCGTTGCTCGGTCTCCCCGAAGAAGACTTCCCGCGAATGCACCAGCTCACGCAGGAGCTGTTCGGCGCCGACGACGTCGAGTACCGGCGCGGGGCAACGCTCGAGGAGCGGATGGCGACGCTCCTGGACTTCTTCGCCTACTTCAACACACTGACCGCCTCCCGGCGTGCGCACCCGACCGACGATCTGGCGTCCGCCATCGCCAACGGCCTCGTCGACGGTGAGCCCCTGTCCGACGTCGACACCGCGTCCTACTACGTGATCGTCGCCAGCGCCGGACACGACACCACCAAGGACGCGATCTCGGGCGGGTTGCGTGCGCTGATCGAGAACCCCGGCGAACTCGACCGCCTACGCCGGGAGCCCGACCTGATCGGCACCGCCGTCGAGGAGATGATCCGCTGGACCACGCCGGTCAAAGAGTTCATGCGCACCGCCGCCGAGGACACGTCGGTGCGCGGGGTACCCATCGCCAAGGGCGAATCGGTCTATCTCGCATACACATCGGCGAATCGTGACGAGGAGGTCTTCGACGAACCCCACACCTTCGACGTCGGTCGCTTCCCCAACAAGCACCTGTCGTTCGGCTACGGGGTCCATTTCTGCCTCGGCGCCGCGCTGGCACGAATGGAGATGAAGAGCTTCTTCGCCGAACTGATCCCGAGACTCGACTCCATCGAACTGGCCGGAACACCCCAGCTGGCAGCGACCGTCTTCGTGGGTGGACTCAAGCACCTACCGATCCGGTACGCACTGCGCTGAAGACCCGGGAACACCAGACGTCTGGCACCTCACCGCGCGGCGGCGAAGTACGCCTTGGTCACCTTCACCGGCGTCGGCGTCGACTCCCCATCGCCGAAGTAGACCGTCCAGTCGGCACCCGACTTGTCGTACAGTTCGGGCTGCCCGGCGCGGTACAGCACGAACGAGTACTTCGCGTCCTTGCGGCAGCTGTACCCGAACTCGAAACCCGTCGGCGGGATCGGCCATGCGCCGCCGCTCCGAGCAATGCAGCGGTGGCCATCGGCGAGCTCCAACGCCCACGGGAAGACGTCGGGGTCCGGTTCGCCGAGGGCCGGTAGAGAGCCCGAATAGCTGTACGGTCGAAGCTCTTTCGTCCAAGGATCGGACGTGCACAGCAACCTCCCTGCAGATGGCCAGCAGGCGTTTGCCGAGTCTGCGGTGGTCCCGCATCGATAGACACCGGTCGTGGCGGCCCCGAGCGCATTGGTGCAGTACTCGATCGTGTCGGATGTCCAGGAGCCGCCACCAGTCCCGACAGCGAAACCGTCGACAGGCCGCCCGGCCGGGTCGACAGCGACCACCTCGACCTCTTCCGGCCCCCCTGACGCGCCGCCCCCGGAGCCGCGCTGCTCGGGCAGACACGCGCACAACACGACCCAGGTCACCACGCCCCGCGAGATGTCGGCACCCCGTTCATAGCCGACTCGGTAACCTGTCCCGGCAGAGGTGTCCGCGGCGAAAAGGGCAACGCCATCGGAGTCCTCGAGCGGCTCACCGTACAACTCGACGGCACGCGACCCCGGAGTGCCACGAGAAACACCGTCGATCGTCGTGCCGGCACTGCCGGGTGGATCTCCCGGTGCGATTTCCACGAGCACGTCGTCGTTGAACACGTAGTCGCAGTCGAGCCACACATACACAGTGCGATCACCCTCCACGCGGCCGGTCGCGGGAAACCCGGGATTGTCCCGACGAATCGACGACAGATTCTCCCCGATCGACACGCCACCCCGCGATGTGGGCGAAAGCCGTTGCGCTGCGGCCTCCGCGTTCTGCGCAGCGCTGAGCCGAGCACTGAGTTGGGCGGCATTGTCCGCGGTGACGAACAGACCGCCGCCGTTCTCGGCGACACACGTCAGCGACGGATCATCGGTTCGGAACCCGACGGCGCTCACGGTGACATCGGGTCGTGCACGGTGCAGAGCGGCCACCGTCTCGCATGGTGGAGGCGCACACGTCGACTCACCGTCGGAGACCAGCACTATCGACGCCGGGCCGGTGTCCGGGAGTTGGGCGGCAGCCGCATCGAGGGCCGCCGCAATGGGCGTGAACCCCCGCGCCTCGATCTCACCGAGAGCACTCCGCAGACCCGCGACATTCAACGGACCCAACGGAACCGTCGTCGTCACGTCCCGGCAGCCCTGCACCGCCGGCGTCGTCGCCGCCGCCAGCTGCGAACCGAACGTCACGACACCGAAGAGCGTCTCGGGCGGCAGTCCACCTGCCAGCGCGGACACCGCATCACGCGCGGCCACCAGTCTGCGCCCCGGTGCATCCTCGGTGTTCATCGAATCGGACGCATCCAGGACGACAACTGTCGGCACCGGGTCTGGGATGACCCGCCGATCCGGCACAGCCGACGGGGTGCCGTCGATCCCGATCGCGCAACCAGCCATCAGGTGAACGGCAATGACCAGACCGATCAACGAGATGAGCTGACTCGACGTACTCCGCCGCACGCGGGATCGATGATCAGGGGTCGACACGTGGACGAACGCTACCGTCAACCCACTGTCGACGCCGCAGATCCGACTGCAGGCCAGCGGAATTAGTCTGTTCGGCGGATCACGGCTGCTCCGACGGCTCGACGGTCAGTGTCACCCGCTCGTCGTAGAAACAGATCAGATCGCGGACCGGGACAGCGTCGATCAGCGGGTTGGTGTAGGTCCACGCGACGTCGGCCACCACGTCGTCGCCGACGACAGCCGAGTAGTAACTCGCCTCGCCCTTGTACGCGCACACCGTGACGGTGTCCGACGGCACGAGGAGGTCCATCCGGACGTCCTCGCGCGGAAGGTAATGACGCGGCGGCAGATGGGTTTCCAGCAGCAGCGTCGGGCGTCGGCTCTCCGCCACCACGGTGTCGCCGACCCGCACCACGACATGACGGCTGGTGCTGAGACAGTCGATGCGCTGGAACGGATCATGCGGATGACCGATCGCCGACTCGTCCTCTTCGCGCCACTCGTCGAAGGCCGACCAGTCCAGCAGAACGTGATCGGCAAGGTCCGGATCGTCGGGCCGAAACGCGGCGCCGGACAGAGCCCGACCGTCGGCTCGGAGATCGTAGACCGTGCCGGCGGTGGTGTGGAGAACGAACGGATCATCGGGCGTCAGGATCGGGGGGTGCTCGGTGGCAGCGTCGACTCTCTGCGAATCGACCAGCGGCGCAGCCACATCGGAGATCGGCACCGCATAGCATCCGACCACCCGGTACGGTTCCCAGACCTGCAGGGCAGTAGCCGAGTCGACGACGACTCGTCCGTCGACCAGCGCGCGCACCCGCCTACGCATGTCCACCCAACGCAGCGAACCGAGTTGGGACATCGTGAGTTCGTCCATCGACGTTGCCATGGTCCGATCGTCCTCCGATCGTGCCGCATGCGCCAGGTCGCCCTGGCGCCCGGTACGGTCCGACGTCATGGGTGGGGAGAGACGACGCACGATCGCGGGGCCGAAACAGATCGTGTGGATGGCAGCGGTAGCGGTCGGGTCGGCGTTCTTCTTCTCGGGAATGCTGCGCGCGTGCATGTGGCTGGGCGATCGGATTCTGCCGGAGGCCGGTCTGGTCTACGGCTTCATCATCGGGATGATCGCGACGCTCGTGCTGTGGCCACAGGTGCTGTGGGTCGTGTGGCGCGCGCGGCGAGCACACCTGCGGAAAGCCGGCCGGAGGGCGTCGGGGACGATCGTGCGCAGCGAGATGCGGCGCGAACACCGACCATTCGTCGACCGGTTCCGCCTCGGACTCACCGTCGACCTCGTCCACCCGGCGTCCGGCGAAGCCCGACAGGTGCGCAAGGACTACGTGGTCATCGCACCCCGGAAGGCACAGCTCGAGTCGCTGCATCGTCGTCTGACCGAAGGTGGGTCGGCTCCGTTGCTGATTCACGGGACGTCGACCGCGATAGACGTGCCCGACCGTCCGTCGTGGGCGGACATCTGGTGACGTCCCGATCGGTGATCGCTTGGAGACTCGACGGCACGACTCGAGGAGACCCGCCGGTGCGACGATGAGCAGGTGACCAGTCCGTCGACGGCTTCGAAGATCCCGCCGGCGGGCCGCGGCGTTGACAGGGTTTCGCTGCCGGGGTACGCAGACGACGTGACCCTCGCACCGAGTTTCATCGAGAACCGCTACGACGAGGTGACCGTGCTCGCGTCGTCGCACGGCGGCGCGTTTCCCTACGGCAACACCGTCGTGGTCCGCGGCTCCGCCGGGACCCTGGTCGTCGATCCGTCGCTCGAAGTCGACCACGATCCCGTCCGACCCGACGCGGTGATGATCAGCCATGCGCATGAGGATCACATCGCCGGCCTCCGGCACTTCTCCGCAGACAAGTTCGCGCACGACTCCGACGTCGACGGCGTACGGTCCCTGCAGGTCCTGCTCGACAACTACGGCCTGACCGACGAGCAGCGGGCCGGCGTCGACGCCCAGATCGGCGACACCTTCGACCTCACTCCAGGATTTCCCGACGCGGCCGGTGTCGAGGACGGGCACGTGTTCGAACTCGGCGACGTCACCGCCACGGTCGTCCATCTTCCCGGCCACACCGCAGGGCATTCCGGCGTACTCGTCGAGCCCACCGGGTTCCTCTATCTCGCCGACATCGACCTCACCTCGTTCGGTCCGATGTACGGCGACGTCGGGAGCAGCGTCGATGACTACCTCGCGTCGATTGCACGGGTGCGCGACATCGACGCGCGCTGGTACGGCACCTTCCATCAGAAGGGCGTGGTCACCGGCGCCGACGACTTCCGGTCCCGACTCGCGGACTACGAAGGCGTCATACACCGACGCGACGATCGACTGCTGGAGTTGCTACAGCGTCCGCGCACCCTTGAGGAGATCGTCGTCGAGCGGCTCGTCTACCGTCCGCATGTCCAGCTGCCCTTCGTCGACGCCGTGGAGAAGCGCACCGCCGAGCTCCACCTCGAACGCCTAGGCCGACACGGGCAGATCGCGCGTACCGACGACGGGCGATTCCACCGGGTGTGACCGGTCCCCAGCAGCTCGATCGGGGCCGACGTTTATCCGATGTCCGATTCGGTCACCCTCTCGGGATCAGCGAATCAGACCGTAGAGGAGCGACGATGCACACCGACAGCGCACGCGAGAACACCTGGGACCTCGGCCTGGACGTGGCGATCCCCCGATTCGACGGCAGCGCCACCGACACCGTCGACATCCGCTCGGCCGAGTTCACCGACACCTACTACGACACCGCGGACCGCGACCTGCTGGCACACGGGGTGACAGTGGTATACGGCGAGGGAGACGCCCGGACGTCCGGATGGCGGGTCACGGTGCCGGCGCCCGACGGACAGACCACCGAGCTGATCGACGCCCCGTCGACTGCCGTGCCGGCCGAGATCGACGACCGGTTGTGGGGGCTCCGCCTCGGCAACGCACTGACCGTCGCGGCGATAGTCCACACGCACCGAACACGCCGCCGGCACCTCGACGCGGATCACGAGCTCGCCTACGAGGTCATCGACGACTCGGTGTCGGCGACCGTGACCGGTCCCGTCGCCACGGCGACGTCATGGCGCGAGATCAGCGTGACGCCCGGAACGGAGTCGTCCACAGTCCCCAAGAATGTCCGCAAACGACTCATCGGCGCCGGCGCACGACCGTCGTCGGCGTCGTCGACATTCGAGCGAGCGGTCGGACACGAACCGGCGACCCACGACGGTCTGACGCCGGCGGCCGCCGCCGTGGCGGACTACGTCCGGGAACAGCTCGCCGCGATCTTCGCCGGTGACGTGGCTCTCCGACGAGGCGAGAGTCCGGTACACGCCGTGCGGGTCGCGATCCGTCGCCTACGCAGCACCCTCCGGACGGGCGCCCACTTCTTCGACCCCCAGGGGTTGAGGACAGAGGGGTCGAAAACCGTTGGCCGTCAGGCACTCGACGACGAGCTCCGCTGGTTCGCCGGCGTCCTCGGTGAGGTGCGTGATCGCGAGGTCCTACGGGCACGTTTCGCCGCCGCCATCGCCGAGTTGCCCGACGAACTGGTACTCGGCCCGGTGGCAGCACGGATCGAGGAGGAACTCTCCGCGCAACAGCACCACCATCGGCAGACCGTCGTGGACGAGATGACCTCCGACCGCTACCGGCGGCTGCTCGCCACGCTCGCGACGTGGCGCGTGGACGTCCCGCTCTCCTCTGCACGCACGAAACGCGCCGACGTCCAGCGGACCGCAGCCCGCGCGGCCCGCAAGGCCGACAAGCGACTCGCACATGCTCTGTCCACCGGACACGACGAGGACTTCCACCGCGCCCGCAAGGCCGCCAAACGTGCGCGGTACGCCGGTGAGCTCGCCGGCCCGGTCGTGTCCAAGTCGGCCGGCCGCGGACAGGTCAAGCGCTACAAGAAGATCCAGACGGTGCTCGGCGAGCACCAGGACGCGGCAGTGGCGGCGGCGGCGCTCCGTGAGTTAGGGGCGAGCGCCGGAGTTCGCAACGGCGAGAACGGATTCACCTACGGAATCCTCTACCAGCGGGAACTGGACGCAGCGGCGGCCGCCCGGTCGGAGGTCTTCGCCGACCGCGGTTGACCGCAACGTCTCACCCGCATCGCCGGCGCCGCGAGAGACCGGGTCAGAGAGCCGCGCTGATCGCCCGCTTGAGTTCGGTGTGGTCGTCGAAGAAGAGCGTGCGTCCGCCATACCTCTGGAATGTGTCGCTGCCCCGTCCCGTCACCACGACCGTGTCGTCGGCCCGTGCCGTCGCCACCGCGAACGCGAAGGCATCGTGCCGGTCGGGTTTCTCGACCACGACGGCGCCACCCGCACCTCGGGCACCGCGGAGCACTCCGGCCCTGATCGCGTCGGGGTCCTCGTCCTCGGGGCTCTCGTCGGTGACGACGACGAGGTCGGCGTGACGTGCGGCCACGTGACCGAGGGGCTCGCGTTTGCCCGGGTCCCGACCGCCCGTCGCGCCGATGACCAGGATCAGACGTCCACTGGTCAGCGACCTCAGGTAGGGCAACATGGCGCGCTGCCCCGCGGTGTTGTGCATGTAGTCCACGATCGCGCGGAAGGCTTGACCGGCATACACCGGCTCACATCGTCCGCCGATCCCGGTCACCGCGGACATCCCTTCCGCCGCCGCCGCGATGTCGACGCCGTCGGCGGCGAGGCACGTGAGCGCCAGCAGCGCATTGGCGACCTGGTGCGGACCCAGCACCTGCAGGCCGATGTCGACTCGCCCGTGGGGGGTGTGGGCCGTGAACTCCGTTCCGAGGCGTCCGGCTCGGACCCTGCTCGCGACGACATCGGCCGACCGGTCGGAGGTGGAACAGGTCCAGGTCTCCGCCGTGGCACGGGCGGCCAGTCGCGCACCCCACTCGTCGTCGACCATGACGGCGGCAACGCGGGTCCGTTCCGCCGTGAACATTGCCGCCTTCGTGGCGAAGTACGCCTCCATCGATCCGTGATAGTCGAGATGATCGTCGGTCAGATTGGTGAAGGCCATCACCCGGAAGGCGGTGCCGTCTACGCGACGCTGGTCGACGGCGTGCGACGAGACCTCCATCGCGCACGAGGTGACACCGTGGCGCCGGAAGGTGGCCAGCGTGCGCTGCAGCATCGGCGCCTCCGGGGTGGTGCGCGCCGGGACCAGGTCGTGTCCGGGACCCCGGATGCGAGCGCCGGAGATGAGCCCGCTGCACTCCCCCGCCGCGGTGAGCGCCGCGTCGAGGAAGTGCGCCGTGCTGGTCTTGCCGTTGGTGCCGGTCACACCGTGGACGCGCAGATCCCGCGACGGATCGCCGTGAAACCAGGCGGCGAGCGGTCCCATGATCCCGCGCGGGTCGTCGACGACGACGGTGGGCAGTACCGATGACGGGCGATCACTGATGACGAGCGCAGCGCCGGCCGCTTTGACCTCTTGCTCGAAGTCGAGCCCGTGCCAGCGGGTGCCCGGAACCGCGAGGTAGGCGTCGCCGGGACGGATCGTCCTCGAATCATCATCGAGATCACGGATGACCGATGGCCCGGCACCGTGATCGCCGACCACAGGTGTGCCCAGGTACGCGGCGATCCCGTCGACCGTCACTGCCGGCCCCGGGATCGGCGACCGGTCGGTGCGAGGGCCCGCGCGGGCCGGGACTTCCATCAGCCGGGGGTACCCGGTGGTCCCGGGCGGTCAAACCCCCCGTTCCCACCAGCGCAGGGACACCCCGCCGGCGGCGCCCCCGATACGCCCGTAGCGGACATAGCGTGCAGATCCAGCAATGGTGTGACTCGCCTCACAATCGACAAATTCGTTTGCGGGACAGCAACTTCGACGATCGACACGACACCAATTCCGGAAGGAGTGTTACATACCCGCTCGTTCTGGCAACACTCGGTGTGAACGACCACACGTCGGACAAAGAGGGGAGCAAGACATCCGATGACTGTTTCCACCACCACCGTCCACCAGCAACTTCGCGCGATCCTCGCGCTCACACACACCGAGATCCAGATCGCCGAGACCCGGCAGGCGCAAGCGCGTACCGACGCGATCCGCAAGGAGCTCGCACAGAACGCCGAGAACGCCCGCAAGCGGGCCGACGCGATCCAGGCCGCACTGCGTGAGCGCGGCGGACTCGTCGACGTCATCCGCCCGGTTCTCGGCCGGGTCGGCGCCGCCGCGAAGACGCTCGCCGAGCAGACCCAACCGCTCGACGAGGCACTTCTCGACGACCTCGCACTCGAGCAGCGTCTCGTCGCCCGTGCGACGTACCTCAAGGCACTCGCGACCGGGCAGGAAGACCAGGCGCTGGTCACACTGGCCGATCGCCTGATCGACGCACACACTGCGACCGTGCACTGGCTCACGACAGTTCTGGCCGAGGAAGCTCTCGGCGGACCCACCGCACTGCGACGTGGCCCGTCGCAATGGGCCAGCGGTATTGCCGCCCGAGCGCTGACCGCACCTGCGGTCGGAGCATCGTGGGCGATCGATCGCACCGCCGAATTCGCTCGGCAGTTGCCCGATCCCGTTGAAACACTGCGCAACCGCTTCGGTCGTGCAGTCGACGACGCCGCCGATACCGCGGCTCGGGCCGGGGACGCCGTCAGCAATGCGGGTTCCGCGGTGTCGAAGACCGTCGCCGCCGGTCGTGACGCCGCCCTCGAGGCGGTCGAGGACAGTGCGCGAGACAATGGCGCCAAGGGTGCGGCAGATGCACTCCATCAGCTCCGCGAGATCACCGGAACCGTTGAGGCGGAGGACCTCCCGATCCAGGGATACGTCGACCTCAACGTCGCCGATGCGGTTGCCGCGGTCAAGGAGCTGGACAAGCCGGCCGACCTGCGCGTCACCCTCGCCTACGAGGAGGCACACAAGAACCGTCAGCGCGTGGTCTCGGCCATCGAGATCCGATTCGCCGAGATCGCCAAGGAACTGGTCGGCATCGACAGCTGATCTGACATACCGAACAACCCCGACGGCCGCCATCGACGAGATGGCGGCCGTCGCTGTCGCTCCGGGCACCGGAGCGTCCGGCCGGAGAATTTGGATCAGATCCAGAAAAACCCTGCGAGAACCCCGGGAGGCGCCCTATGGTGGGTGACGTGGCATCGACATCGGACTATGCCCAGCAACTCCGGGCCGCAGATCTTCGTGTCACCCAGCCGCGGGTGACGGTGATGCACGCCGTCGACGATCACCCACACGCCGACACGGACACGATCTACCATGCGGTTCGCGAGACCCTTCCCAAGGTCTCACGTCAGGCCGTCTACGATGTGCTGCACGTCCTGACCGAGCGCGGCCTCATCCGCCGAATCCAACCGTCGGGTTCGTTGTCGCGCTACGAATTTCGCACCGGAGACAATCACCACCACGTCGTCTGCCGCGCCTGTGGCGCGATTGCCGACGTGGATTGCGCAATCGGGGAAGCCCCATGCCTGACCCCCTCCGAGGACCACGGCTTCGCACTCGACGAAGCCGAGGTCATCTTCTGGGGACTCTGCCCCGAGTGCGTCAGTACAGCCCCGACCTGACACCCCGACCCGATCACGTCCGTGATCAACAGCCCGCCAGTTCCACCACCGAAAGGAATGTCGTGACCTCCGACAGCCGTCCGCCCAATCCCGACGAGCAGACCCGTAGCAACAGCGAGAGCGAGAATCCGGTCATCTCGTCGCCGGAGCCGAAAGGTCATGCGCCGCTGACCAACAAGGACTGGTGGCCCGAGCAGATCGACCTCTCGATCCTGCACGCACATTCCTCGCTCTCCAATCCCCTCGGTGACGATTTCGACTACTCGGCGGAGTTCGCGAAGCTCGATGTCGAGGCCCTCAAGGCCGATCTCGTCTCGCTCATGACCACCTCGCAGGACTGGTGGCCCGCCGATTACGGCCACTACGGCGGCCTGTTCATCCGCATGAGCTGGCATGCCGCCGGCACCTACCGCATCTTCGACGGCCGCGGTGGCGGCGGTCAGGGCGCACAGCGCTTCGCACCGCTGAACAGCTGGCCGGACAACGCGAACCTCGACAAGGCCCGCCGCCTGCTGTGGCCCATCAAGCAGAAGTACGGCACCAAGCTCTCGTGGGCCGACCTCCTCGTCTTCGCCGGCAACGTTGCGCTGGAATCCATGGGCTTCAAGACCTTCGGGTTCGGCTTCGGCCGCGAGGACATCTGGGAGCCCGAGGAGGTCTTCTGGGGACCGGAGGATGCCTGGCTCGGTACCGACAAGCGCTACTCGGGTGAACGGGAACTCGCGAAGCCTCTCGGCGCCACCACCATGGGTCTCATCTACGTGAACCCCGAGGGCCCGGAGGGCAAGCCGGATCCGCTGGCTGCCGCCGAGGACATCCGGGAGACCTTCAGCCGGATGGCCATGAACGACGAGGAGACGGCCGCGCTCATCATCGGCGGTCACAGCTTCGGCAAGACCCACGGCGCAGGCAACGGCGACCTGATCGGACCCGAGCCCGAGGGAGCACCCATCGAGCAGCAGGGTCTGGGCTGGAAGTCCGGCTACGGCAAGGGAAAGGCCGAGGACACCATCACCAGCGGACTCGAGGTGGTCTGGACCTCGACGCCCACCCAGTGGGGCAACGGGTTCCTCCAGAACCTGTACGGCTACGAGTGGGAGCTGACGAAGAGTCCCGCCGGTGCCTGGCAGTACGTCGCCAAGGACGGGGCAGGCGCGGGCACGATCCCCGACCCGTTCGGTGGTCCCGGGCGCGCACCGACCATGCTGGTCACCGACGTCGCGCTGCGCGAGTCGCCGATCTACGCCGACATCACCCGTCGCTGGCTCGACCACCCCGAGGAGCTCGCCGAGGCCTTCGCGAAGGCCTGGTACAAGCTGCTCCACCGCGACATGGGACCGGTGGACCGCTACCTCGGCCCGTGGGTTCCCGAGCCGCAGATCTGGCAGGACCCGGTGCCTGCCGTCGACCACGAACTGATCGACGACGCCGACATCGCTTCTCTCAAGAGCACTCTGCTCGAATCGCTGTCGCAGACCCAGCTGATCAAGACGGCATGGGCCTCGGCGGCGAGCTTCCGCAGCACCGACAAGCGCGGCGGGGCCAACGGCGCCCGTATCCGCCTCGAGCCGCAGAAGAACTGGGAGATCAACGAGCCGGGCGAACTCGCCAAGGCCCTGCCCGTTCTCGAGCAGGTGCAGAAGGACTTCAACGACTCGGCCTCCGGCGGCAAGAAGGTGTCGCTGGCCGACCTCATCATCCTCGGTGGCGCTGCGGCGATCGAGAAGGCCGCCGAAGCAGGCGGATTCCCGGTCACCGTGCCCTTCACCCCCGGCCGCACCGACGCGTCCCAGGAGAGCACCGACGTGGATTCCTTCGCCGTGCTCGAACCGCGCGCCGACGGCTTCCGCAACTACAGCAAGGACGGCGAGAAGACTCCGCTGGAGTCGCTCCTGCTCGATCGGTCCTACATGCTCGACCTCACCGCTCCCGAGCTGACGGTGCTGATCGGCGGACTCCGCGTGCTCGACGTCAACTACGGCGGCGCGAAGCACGGTGTGTTCACCGATCGTCCCGGTGTGCTGACCAACGACTTCTTCCGCAACGTGGTCGACATGAACACCGAATGGAAGTCGGGTTCGGAGGAGAACGTCTACGAGGGCACCGATCGCACGACCGGTGACGCCAAGTGGACGGCGACCGCCAGCGACCTCGTGTTCGGCTCGCACTCGCAGCTGCGCGCCCTCTCCGAGGTCTACGCGCAGGACGACTCGGCGGAGCGATTCGTCAACGACTTCGTCAAGGCGTGGGTGAAGGTCTCGAACAACGATCGGTTCGATCTGGCCTGATCCGGCGGCACTCCCGCTCACACCTTCCGTTCCCGCTCACCCGATTTCGGTGGGCGGGAACGGAAACAGTGAGCGAAGAATGCACGTCGTCGCGGGTTCGGATGACCGATTCGAGGGGCAGCGCACCCCTCGACCACGTACGGTCGAGCGATGACACGTCTTCTGCGCACCTCTGTCGCGACGCTCGCCGCCGCGGCAGCTCTCCTGACTCCTCTCGCGATGTCGTCGCCGACGGCGAATGCGACGCCCTCGTCCGGAATCTCCGCGGTCACCCTGGCCGAGGCCGAGATCCCCGCCGATCTCCTGCCTTTCGTCCCCGACGGCGTCCACGTCGAGGTCCGCGAGATCACCATCGCCCCCGGCGGCACCACGGGCTGGCACTACCACGACGGGCCGCTCTACGGCCTGGTCCGGCAGGGCACCCTCACCCACCCCGGTTCCGACTGCAAGCCGGTGGTGTACCGAACGGGGGACATCATCTCCGAACCCGGGGGCAAGGCGAACACCCATGAGGGAACCAACCTCGGGACCACCCCGGTCGTCCTCGACGTCCTGTACCTGATGCCGCTGAACAAGCCGCTCTCCGAGGACGCTCCGGCACCCCCTTGTGCGACCGACGCCTCCTGACGCCGAGCGAACGGCCCTCTGCTCCCTGAGGTGCGAGGAGCGCAAGCGACCACCGTTCTGCTCCCTGAGGTGCGAGGAGCGCAAGCGACCACCGTTCCGCTCCCTGAGGTGCGAGGAGCGCAAGCGACCACCGTACTGCTCCCTGAGCCTGGATCCGTGGATGGGTGCGGGGTGTCGATAACGTGAAAATGCCCTCTGAGCTGGAATGATTGGTGGTGTTGAGACACAAAACATTCCAGCTCAGAAGGCACTTTCAGTGAAAGTATCGCATACGTTCTCCGCCGAGTCCGCTGTCTTCGACGACGACAATCTGGTGTCGCACGCCGGACTGGTACCGGTGATGGCGGTGGCCGAATCGACCGGGTTGGCGTCCCTGCTAGGCGAACGGGTCGATCTCGGGACCACCCAGATCCCCTCGGCCGGAGCCAACCTTGAGGCGAAACTGTTGACCGTGATCGCCGGATTCTGTTGCGGCGCCGACAGTATCGACGACCTCGGAAAGGTCCGCGCTGGTGGGCACACCCGCCTGTTCGACCGCGTGTACGCCCCAGCCACGATCGGACAAACGCTCCGCGAGTTCACCCCCGGACATGCCCGAGCGCTCAACGCCGTGATGACCCGGGCACTACCAGCGATGTGCGCGCACGCAGGCCTACTACCCACCGACGGGTCCCGGGTGTTTGTCGACATCGACTCGCTGCTGCGCCCAGTCTACGGCTACCACAAAGCCGGAGCCTCCTACGGACACGCCAAAATCGCCGGCCGTGAACTCCTCCGTAAAGGTCTGTCCCCGCTGATCACCACCCTGTCCGCTCCCGATCATCCACCAGTGATCGCCAACGCCTGGCTGCGCGCCGGCCGCACCGCCTCCGGTAACGGGGCAGCACGAATGATCGCTGAAACCCTGACCACGGCACGCCACTGCGGGGCCACCGGGGAGATCACCGTACGCGGTGACTCCGCGTATGGCACCGCCGCGGTGATGCGCACCTGCCAACGCCTGGGAGCGACGTTCTCGCTGGTCTTGCGTACTAATACCGCGATCACCCGCGCCATCACCGCCATCGGCGGCGACGCCTGGACACCGGTGCACTATCCCGGCGCGGTCACCGACCCCGACACCGGCGAACTGATCTCCGATGCCGAAGTCGCTGAAACCACCTACACCGTGCAACCCCAGTCATCACAACCGGTCACCGCCCGACTCATCGTGCGCCGGGTCACAGCTCACCACCCCGCCGGCACCGACACCCTGATGCCCGCCTGGCGATACCACTCGTTTTTCACCAACACCACCGACGACACCGTCACCGCCGACATCACCCACCGCCGCCACGCCATCATCGAAACCGTGTTCGCCGACCTCATCGACGGACCCCTGGCACACCTACCCTCCGGACGGTTCGGCGCCAACGCCGCCTGGCTGGCGCTGACCGCCATCAGCCACAACCTGATGCGCACCCTCGCCGCACTCACCAACGCTCCCAGACTCCGCGCCGCACGTGGAGCAACCCTGCGCCGCACCCTCATCGCGATACCCGCCCGACTGGCCCGACCAGCACGAACACCGATCCTGCACCTACCCCGCCACTGGCCAACCCAACACGCCTTCACCACGCTGTGGGCCGCGACCAACACCACCTGACCCTGCACTCCATCCGCCCACCCACGACCAGGAACCCCAGTGAAAGAGCTGACCCAGATCAGCGAATACCCCACGCCCACAACACAAACCGACGATCACACACCCAACCCCACCCGCCCGAAACCCCATCCACGGATCCAGGCTCAGGGACCAGGGGGTCGCTTCTTTCGGAATAGGGACCAGGGGTTGTGCAGTCTTTCCGCTCCAGCACCAGCGTCTCTTCGCTTTGTCGGATCAGAAGTGTTGCGCGAGAAAGAAATCCGAGATCGACCTGTGGTCGTGCCCGGCGGTCAGCAGGGCGATCAGGGCCATCCGGGCCTGGGGCGCACGCAGCCACGGTGACACGATCGCCCCGGCCCGGCGCAGATCGACGGCGCCGCCGCCCCCGCCGTAGGTTGCCGTCACCTCGCCGTAGGGGACACGACTCGTCACGACGACGGCCAGCCCGTGCTGCACGGCGAGCGCCACCTCCGCGGTGATGTCCGGATGCGTGTTGCCGGAACCGGTGGCCGCCAGGACCAGCCCTGCGGCGTTCTGGGCGACCGATGCGGCGATCAATCCCGGCGAGACGCCCGGATAGAGGGTGAAGGCGTCGACCCGAGCGGCCCGCCCGGCCGGCACCGGTCCGGTCAGTACTCGCCGCGGTACCGGTGAGGAGTCCCCGAGTTCGGCGCCCGGCACGGTGTCGAAGGCTGCGAGGTCGGTGGTGGAGACCTTGAACAGCCCCCGCGCCGGCAGCAGTCTGCCGCCCATCGCCACGAGGACCCCGCGGCCGCGGGCGGCCGGGTCGTCGACCGCGGCCAGCGCGGCCGCGAGATTCGCCGGCCCGTCGGCCCCCGGGGCGTCGGCGGGAAGCATGGCGCCGGTGAACACGACCGGCCGTTCGTCGGCGGCGAAGAGGTCGGCGAGGAAGGCCGTCTCCTCCATCGTGTCGGTCCCGTGTGTGACCACCACTCCGCGGACCGCGGGGTCGGCGAGCGCATCGGCGATCGCGTGGGCGACCGCGAACTGGTCGGCGACGGTCATCGCCGAACTGTCCACCGACATCAGATCGACGGTGCGGATCGCCGGCCCGGTGTCGGTCGTGCCGGTGGCGGTCAGGAGTTCGGCGGAGCCGAGCGCAGGGACCGCGCCGTCGTCGGTGGTGTGGGCGGCGATGGTGCCTCCGGTGCTGATCAGCACGGTGATGGGGGCGCCGGCGGCGCGGGTGGCGGTCATGGTGCCCAAGGGTCACCGGAACCCGGCGGGTGCGTCAAGCGTTGCCTCCTCGGCGACCGTCGCCCAGCCGGGGCGACGACAGCGTGCAGACGGTACCCGGGGCCCGCAGCGCTCACCATTTGGCATAGTGGTGTGGGCCGTCGCCGGGTCCCACCCGGCAGACACGTCCGGCATCGCGGTACGAGAGCGCCCACCGGCGCACCCCAGCCCGAGAACACAGTGAGGGAGATCCTTGAAGTATCGGAAGTTTCTTGGCGCGACCATGATCGCGGCAGCGTTGATGACCACCGTTGCGGCCTGCGGAAGTGACGACGCCGACGCGCCGCCAGCACCGACGCTCACCAGCGCCGACACCGCGGCCGCGGGCGGCGATGGCTCCGAGATCACCGACGGCAGCAATCCGCCGTCGATCGGAGCCCTCAACGAACTGGTCGACAAGGCGGTCGATCCGGACATTCCGCGGGCCGAGAAGGTCGAGCTCGTCGAGGGTTCGGAGAAGGACCCGGCGATCTTCGACGAGTTGGTCAAGGCGCGTGCCGAGAACTCCGACGTCGACTGGGTCCTGGTCAACCCCGTGATCAGCGCCGGGCCCAACAAGGCTCGCGTCAAGGTCCGGATCGAGACCGCAGGCAACCCGCCGACCAACGCCGAGTCGACCATCGTCTACGACGACGGACGCTGGAAGCTCTCGAACGAGACCGTGTGCAACCTCCTCGGCCTGTACCAGGTCGAGAGCGCCATGTGCGCACCTGCGAGCTGACGTCTCGCCGACTCGCCACCGAGTGGAGTGGCGCCACTGACGGCGTCTTCCGGTCCGCCACTCGCACACCATGATCCGCGACCCCGGATCGCCGAGAACTCGTCGGCGAGCCGGGGTCGTCGGCGTTCAGCGCCAGGTGACGGACAACCCGGTCTGCTGCAGCAATGGTCGGCCCGGGTCGGCACCGACGAGTTCACGGGCTCCCCGGTAGGTGGCCTCGCCGGACACGGGAAGGCCACGGGTCAGATCGACGGTGACCGTGCCCTCACCGGCGTAGCTGTAGCGGCTGATCGTGAGGCTGTCACCGCCCCCGGGGATCGCGAACACCGAGTTCACCGGGGTCTCGTCCAGGGTGTAGTCGATGGTCAGCCGGTTGCCGTCCCAGGCGGTGAGCCGTGCGTCGATCGTCTGTGTCACCGTTGCCGCGGCCGCGACGACCCGTTCGCTCCGCCACGTCGCACCCACCGCGACCGGTTCGGCCGGCAGCACGACCGCGGTGTTGAACGCCGACACCAGTGCCTGTTCGACCGCGAGGCGAGCCTCGCCGCCCGCCGCGTCCGGCGGTGCGATCCGCAGCGACACGGGCGCATAGCCCGGACCGAGCGTGAGCCCGGCCTTCGCCGCGGTCATCGCCGACAACGCGTCGTTGAGCGTCGTGTCGGGGGACGTGACCGTGCCGAGGTCGAGTTCGAGGTCGGTGAGGTCGGCGCAGCCGAAGCGCGCCGCGAGGGGCATCTCGACGGTCTGGGCGTCCGCGCTGCCCGGCGAGGCGACCTGCGAGGTCGTCACCAGCGTCACCGACTGGGTGGTGTCGACATCCGGTGCGGTGATGGGCACCCGGCGCTCACCGTCACCAGCGTCGACGAGCGTCACCGTCGCCGGTGCGATCGGGACCGGCGCCGCGCCCGCCGCTCGGGACGGGGAGTCGGTGCTGCAGCCCGCCGTCGTGCTCGACGCCGAGGCGCCGGTCGTCTCCTCGGCGTCCGACGAGCATCCCGCGACCAGTACCGACAGCGCGGTCACCGCCGCGATCGACGAGACGACGGACCGGAGACGACGGGGATGCGGGGACACGGGTAGCCAGGGTATTCGACGAGTCGTGGACAATGATGCTGTGGATGACCAACCCCTGACGGGTAGAGAGCATGCGGACCCGCACGGAAATGTCGAACCCGGGGCCGACCGCCGAGCCGATGACACCGACACCTCCGGCGGTCGGAACGGCCGTCGGGTGCCGAAGGTGACGATCGCGGTGCTCGGCGTCGCGCTCGTGATCCTGGGCCTCGACCAGCTGACGAAGTCGATCGCGGTCGCCACGCTGGATCCGATGCGCCCGGTGGAGATCATCGGTGACTTCGTGACCCTCCGTCTGGTGCGCAACAGCGGGGCGGCCTTCTCGCTCGCCACCGGGTACACCTGGGTGCTCTCGATCATCGCCCTGGTCGTCGTCCTCGTGATCATCCGCTACAGCAGCCGGCTGCGGTCCTGGTGGTGGGTCGCGGGTCTGGCGCTCGTCCTCGGCGGCGCCATCGGCAATCTCATCGACCGGATCTTCCGGTCACCGCAACCTCTTCAGGGTCACGTGGTCGACTTCGTGTCGGTGGGATGGTGGCCGGTGTTCAACGTGGCCGACTCGGCGGTCGTGTGCGGCGCCATCCTGCTGGTCGTGCTCTCGGCGCTCGGTTTCGACTACGACGGCACCCGTACGGGCTGGGCGGCGCGACGTGACCGCCGCGACGAGCGCGACCCCGCGGCCACCGAGGGTGGCGCCCATGCGTGAGTCGCGTTTCCTGCCGGTGCCCGACGGCTTGGACGGGATGCGCGTGGACGCCGGCGTCTCCCGGATGCTCGGGCTGTCGCGCACCATCGTCGCCACTCTCGCCGAGGACGGCGATGTCGTCGTCGACGGGGTGGCGGTGGGGAAGTCCCACAAGCTCGCCGCGGGCACGATGCTGCACGTGACGCTGCCCGAGCCGGAGGAACCGCTGCGCGTCGAACCGACGCCGGTCGAGGACCTCGAGGTCATCTACCACGACTCCGACATCGTCGTGGTCGACAAGCCTGTCGGAGTGGCCGCGCATCCGTCCGTCGGCTGGAGTGGGCCGACGGTCATCGGGGCCCTCGCGGCCGCGGGCTTCCGCATCTCGACCTCGGGTGCGCACGAGCGCCAGGGCATCGTCCACCGTCTCGACGTCGGTACCTCGGGAGTCATGGTGGTCGCGGTGTCCGAGCGGGCGTACACGCTGCTGAAACGGGCCTTCAAACAGCGGACCGTGGACAAGGGGTACCACGCCCTCGTCCAAGGACACCTCGACCCGCCGTCGGGGACCATCGACGCCCCGATCGGCCGTCACCGCGGGAACGACTGGAAGTTCGCGGTCACCGCCAACGGCAAACCGAGTGTCACCCACTACGACACCCTGGAGATGTTCGCGGCGGCGTCGCTGCTGGACGTACACCTCGAAACCGGCCGCACACACCAGATCCGGGTCCACTTCTCCGCGTTGCATCACCCGTGCTGTGGCGATCCGACGTACGGCGCCGATCCGGTCCTCGCCAAGAAGCTGGGTCTGGAACGCCAGTGGTTGCACGCGCGGTCACTCGGATTCGCCCATCCCGCGGACGGTCGGCAGGTGGAGTTCACCTCGTCCTACCCGGAGGATCTGCAGGACGCCCTGGAGGTCTTGCGGGCGACGTAGGCGGCATCCGGGCCCGGATGCCGGTGGGCCCGGTGTCTCGGCCCGGACGGCTGGGTGGCCCCGGGCTCGCGGCGACGACCAGGCCGTTCGATCGGCCGCTTGTGGGCGACATCCCTGCCGAACTCGCCTAGATTGAGGGGGTGCTCGAGCCGGGAACACTCGTCGCCGGGTACCGCGTCGACCGGGTACTCGGTAGCGGCGGCATGGGCGCGGTGTTCCTCGCCCGGCATCCGGAGCTGCCCCGGTACGACGCACTGAAGGTGCTCAAGGCCTCGGCGGGACTGACCGACAGCAACTTCCGTCGGCGGTTCCTGCGGGAAGCCGAGGTCGCGGCGACACTCGACCATCCCAACATCGTCACGGTCTTCAATCGCGGACGCGCGAACGTGCCGGTGTCCGCGAGGTCGACGACGCCGAACTCGGACACCCCGACACCGTCGGCGTCGAATCGGGCCGAGGCCGATCTCCTGTGGATCGCCATGCAGTACGTACCCGGGACCGACTGCGCGCGCGAACTCGCCGGACGCGGCCGGTTCGCCCCGCGGCGCGTGGTGCACATCGTGTCGGAGGTGGCGCGGGGGATCGACCACGCCAACCGGCGCGGACTGCTCCACCGCGACGTCAAGCCCGCCAACATCCTGCTCGCCGAAGTCGACGAAGAGGACTCGTCGTTCGACGAGCAGCGGGTCCTGCTGACGGATTTCGGGGTCGCCAAGCTGTCCGACGAGACCGAGGCGCTCACCTCGGTCGGCACTGTCCTCGCGACGCTGTCCTACGCCTCGCCCGAACAGCTGACAGGTCGTCGACTCGACGGCCGGACCGACCAGTACTCGTTGGCCGCCACCACCTTTCACCTCCTCACCGGGCGCGTGCCCTTCGACGACCGCGACAACGGCGCGGTCATCGGGGCGCACCTGAAGGAACCGGTACCGCGGGTCTCCGAGCTCGTACCCGGACTCTCGCCCGAGGCCGACGCCGTCATCGCCCGGGCGATGGCGAAACGGCCCGACGACCGCTTCGCCAGTTGCCGGGAGTTCGCCGACGCTCTCGCGACGAGCCTCCGGAGTGTGCGGCCGAGGTCGGTGGCCGACCTCGACGCCGAGACCATCCGCGGGATTCCCGGTCAGGTGGCCGGGCCTGGCGTACCGGGCTCGCGGTGGGCCCCGGAGACGCCCGGGCAGCCCGGCCGGGCGACACCGTCGCCCGCCGACCGAACGCCCGCCGACCGAACGCCCGCCGACCGAACGCCCGTGGATCGTCGCCGATCCCGTCCCGGTCCGCCCGCCGCGAACCAGGACCCCGCACACGAGGCGACGCAGCGCGCGGCCCCGGCGCGTGGAGCGCCGACAGGCAGGTCGCCGGACCGGGGTCCGGTCGGCTCGCCGCGCCCCGATCGACGATCGCGGCCGGGTGCAGGTGGCCGACCGGGGCCGGGCTCGAGGCCGACGACCGGCGCCGACCCGGCGGTCTGGCAGCACCCCCCGTCGAACCCTTTCCGGCAGAGCAACGACCACCTCCGGCCCGACGCCGCCCAGCCGAACCTCCCCGGCCCCCCGCGTGGCCCCGGCATCGCCCCCCGGCCGGGTCCCGGCGGCTCGGTCCCGCGGAATCCCGCCGGGTCGGGACGTCCTGCGTCGAACAGACTGCCCGTGGTGTTGGCCGTCGTCGCCGTGATGTTGCTGATCGCGATCATCGTCGTGTTCCTGGCGCTGTGAGCCCGGTGGCCGACGCCGCCGTGGTACCACAGTTGTCCCATCCGTCACGCCCCGGAGTGGCAGCCCGGAGGTGTCGGTGCACGCGCCTAGAGTGGACCCCGGCCCGGACCTCACACGCCATGGGGAGACTGCCGTGTGCCGATGACCGCCGATCGAACCGACATCTGACCACTGAACCGACATCTACAGACTGATCTCGACAGAAGAGGCGCCGTGACGGACTCGTTTGTACACCTGCACAACCACACCGAGTACTCGATGCTCGACGGTGCGGCGAAGGTGTCCCCGTTGTTCGCCGAGGCCAAACGCCTGGGGATGACCGCGATCGGCATGACCGACCACGGAAACATGTTCGGCGCCAGCGAGTTCTACAACACCGCGGTGAAGAACGACATCAAGCCGATCATCGGCATCGAGGCCTACATCGCCCCCGGCTCGCGGTTCGACACCAAGAGAATCCAGTGGGGTACCCGCGAGCAGAAGAGCGACGATGTCTCGGGCTCGGGTGCGTACACGCACATGACCATGGTCGCCGAGAACGCGACCGGGCTGCGCAACTTGTTCAAGCTGTCGTCACTGGCGTCGATCGAGGGACAGCTCGGCAAGTGGTCGCGGATGGACGAGGATCTGATCGCCGCCCACGCCGAGGGGATCATCGCGACGACGGGTTGCCCGTCCGGTGAGGTGCAGACGCGGCTTCGGCTCGGTCACGATCGCGAGGCGCTCGAGGCCGCGGCGAAGTGGCAGGAGATCTTCGGCAAGGACAACTTCTACCTCGAGTTGATGGAGCACGGACTCGAGATCGAGCGGCGCGTCCGCGACGGTCTGCTCGAGATCGGCCGCAAACTCGGCATCAAGCCGATCGTCACCAACGACTGCCACTACGTGACCAAGGAGCATGCCGCCGCGCACGAGGCCCTGCTGTGTGTGCAGACCGGCAAGACCCTCTCCGATCCGACCCGGTTCAAGTTCGACGGCGACGGCTACTACCTGAAGTCCGCCGCCGAGATGCGCGAGCAATGGGATTCGGTCGTGCCGGGCGCTTGCGACAACACCCTGGAGATCGGCGAACGCGTCGAGTCGTACAAAGAGGTCTTCACCCACCGCGACCGGATGCCGGTCTTCCCGGTGCCCGACGGCGAGACCCAGCAGACCTTCCTGCGCAAGGAGGTCGCCAAGGGACTCAAGGAGCGTCGCTTCGCCGGCACCGAGGTGCCCGAGGAATACCTGCAGCGCGCCAACTACGAACTCGACGTCATCATCCAGATGGGGTTCCCCGCCTACTTCCTGGTGGTCGGCGACCTGATCCGCCATGCCCTCGAGGTCGGCATCCGGGTCGGCCCGGGCCGTGGCTCTGCGGCCGGCTCCCTCGTGGCCTGGGCCCTGGGCATCACCAACATCGACCCGATCCCGCACGGACTCCTCTTCGAGCGCTTCCTCAATCCCGAGCGCGTGTCGATGCCCGACATCGACATCGACTTCGACGACCGTCGTCGCGGCGAGATGGTTCGGTATGCGACCGACCGGTGGGGCAGCGACAAGGTGGCCCAGGTCATCACGTTCGGCACCATCAAGACCAAGGCCGCGATCAAGGACTCGGCGCGCGTCCAGTTCGGCCAGCCGGGGTTCGCCATCGCCGACCGCATCACCAAGGCGCTCCCGCCGCCCATCATGGCCAAGGACATCCCGGTCTGGGGTATCACCGATCCCGAGCACGAGCGGTTCGGCGAGGCCGCCGAGGTCCGGACGCTGATCGAGACCGACCCGGACGTCAAGAAGATCTACGACACCGCGATCGGACTCGAGGGACTGATCCGCAACGCGGGTGTGCACGCCTGTGCGGTGATCATGTCGTCGGAGCCCCTGACCGACGCGATCCCGGTGTGGAAGCGCGCGCAGGACGGCGCGATCATCACCGGTTGGGACTATCCGTCGTGTGAGGCCATCGGTCTGCTCAAGATGGACTTCCTCGGGCTGCGCAACCTCACCGTCATCGGTGACGCCCTGGAGAACATCAAGCTGAACCGGGGCATCGACCTCGACCTCGACGAGCTGCCGCTCGAGGACGAGAAGACCTACGAGTTGCTCGCCCGCGGCGACACGCTCGGTGTGTTCCAGCTCGACGGCGCGGCCATGCGCGAACTGCTGAAGATGATGCAGCCCACCGGCTTCGAGGACATCGTCGCGGTTCTCGCGCTCTACCGTCCGGGACCGATGGGGGTGAACGCCCACACCGACTACGCCAAGCGTAAGAACGGCCTGCAGGACATCCGGCCGATCCACCCGGAGCTCGAGGAACCGCTCAAGGAGATCTTGTCGGAGACCTACGGCCTGATCGTCTACCAAGAGCAGATCATGCAGATCGCGCAGAAGGTCGCCGGGTACTCGCTCGGCCAGGCCGACCTGTTGCGTCGCGCGATGGGCAAGAAGAAGAAGGAGATCCTCGACGAGGCCTACGACGGCTTCGCGGAGGGCATGCGCACCAACGGGTTCTCCCAGGCAGCGATCACCGCGCTGTGGGACACCGTCCTTCCGTTCGCCGGTTACGCGTTCAACAAGTCGCACGCCGCGGGCTATGGCCTCGTGTCGTTCTGGACCGCGTACCTCAAGGCCAACTACCCCGCCGAGTACATGGCCGGACTGTTGACCTCGGTCGGTGACGACAAGGACAAGGCGGCGATCTATCTCGCCGACTGCCGCAAGCTCGGCATCACCGTGCTGCCGCCCGATGTCAACGAGTCGCAACGGAACTTCGCCGCGGTCGGCAAGGACATCCGGTTCGGTCTCGCTGCGATCCGCAACGTCGGCTCCGGCGTCGTCGGGTCGATCATCGCCGCGCGCGAGGAGAAGGGGAAGTTCACCAACTTCTCCGACTATCTCGGCAAGATCGACGTTGCCGCGTGCAGCAAGAAGGTCACGGAGTCGCTGATCAAGGCGGGGGCATTCGACTCACTCGGACATCCGCGCAAGGGCCTGTTCCTCGTGCACGGGGAGGCCGTCGAATCGGTCATCGGTACCAAGAAGGCCGAGGCGATCGGCCAGTTCGACCTCTTCGGCGACGCCGGCGGGGCCGACGACTCGATGGCCGAGGTCTTCGCGGTCAAGGTGCCCGAGGAGGAGTGGGACACCAAGCACAAGCTCGCCATCGAGCGAGAGATGCTGGGGCTCTACGTGTCCGGTCACCCGTTGAGCGGCGTCGAGCATGCGATCGCCGCGCACACCGACACCTCCATCTCGACGCTGCTCGAGGGGAACGTCTCCGACGGCGCCCAGATCACCATCGGCGGCATCATCTCCTCGGTGACCCGGCGGGTGAACAAGAAGGGCGAGCCGTGGGCCGCGGTCACCCTCGAGGACATGGTCGGTGGTGTCGAGGTCTATTTCTTCCCTCGGGCCTATGTCGCGTACGGGATGGACATCGTCGCCGACAACATCGTCCTGATCAAGGCGCGTGTGAACCTGCGCGACGACAGCATGATGATCAGCGCGAACGACCTGGCGGTGCCGGACCTGGAAACCGCCGGGGCGACCAAACCCGTCGCCCTGACGCTGTCGGCGCGGCTGTGTACTCCCGATCGCGTCGCCGCGCTCAAGCAGGTGCTGACCCGGCACCCCGGTATGGCCGACGTGCACGTCACTCTGGTCAGCGACAAGCGGCAGACCCAGCTGAAACTGACCGAGTCGTTACGCGTGGCACCGAGTTCGGCGCTGATGGGGGACCTCAAGGCACTCCTGGGGCCCAGTTGCCTGAGCTGAGATGAGGGTGTCCTGGGTGCACGACTTCCCGTAGCCGTGACCCAGGATTCGGGTCCCCGAACATTTTCCTTCGCCTTCCGCTACACTCGTCGACACGTCCAGTGCACGCGGCCAGTGAGGGAGTGGTTCGAGATGACGACCCTGATCGATGTCGACGCGAGCCATCGTGAGCCGCGGGCAGCCCGCACCGTCGACGTCTTCGGCGTGCAGTGGCCCGCGCACAAGGTCCACGCGCTCGTCGCAGCCGCGGCGGTCGCCCTGGTGAGCCTCGTGCTCGTCGGGTCGCTGGAGGTCACCGCCTGGGCGAGCGGACTGACCCTGCTCGCCGTGTGGTGGGGCGAGCGCTACCTGCCGGGGACGGCCGCCGTCGCTCCGGCGTCGAACCCGCCCGGGATCTCGTAGATCCGACCGTCGAACCCGGCGCGGAACAGGCGCCCGGCGGAGAATCCGCGGTTCCCACGTCCGTAGGACACCACGCTCGAGGTCGGTAGGCCGGTCGCGAGCACGCAGTAGCTGCCCGGCGAGGTGACACGGACGATCTCACCCGTGGCGTTGAACGGCACGATCGGACGGTCGCGCGAATCCAGGGTCAACCCGTCCGGAGTCGACGGCGCACCGACGTTCAGCAGATTCTGCACGACTCGCGGATTCGTGGTGGAGATCCGGCTGACGCCCGGGTTCACGAACGTCCGCGACACATAGAGCCACCCGTCGCCGCTGCCGAGGACCGCACCGTTGGCGCTGGGTAGCGCTCCCCACGCCGCCTGCACCGCACCGTTCGGACCAACCCGCCCGATCAGATTGCCGAAGTCGTTGGTGGCGTAGACATTTCCGCGTGCCGATACGTCCATGCCGTTGGCCGCCGAGAGTCCCGACACCCAGGGGCGCAGCGCGCGGGTGTTGACGTCGAGGCGGGCGATGGAGGCGTGTCGCAGGGCGTCGCCGACGAAGACGCGTGGGTCGGCGCCATAGCCGACCAGCAGGGTGCCGCCCGGCGTCCACGCGAGCGCCCCCGCTCCGCTTCCGCCCGGTACGCGGGCGATCGGAACGGCGGGCGCGCCCGGTCCCGCGAGGCGATACACACGGCCCGTGACGAGGTCGGTGGTGTAGAGCCGACCGCCGGCATCGACGGTCAGACCTTCGAGCGCC
Organism: Gordonia sp. NPDC058843; assembly: GCF_042743165.1. Classification (NCBI taxonomy): domain Bacteria; kingdom Bacillati; phylum Actinomycetota; class Actinomycetes; order Mycobacteriales; family Gordoniaceae; genus Gordonia; species Gordonia sp. NPDC058843. Next base: position 70,751 of record NZ_JBHYNC010000017.1, on the reverse strand, counting down.
GCGCCCGGTACCGAGCCGACGAGGCGTGCCGGCTGGCCGGCTCCCGCGCACACCGGGGCTGCGGTGGCCGGTGCGGGGTCCACCGCGGCACCGAGGCCGACGGCCAGCGCGGCAGCCGCACCCACGGCGGCCAGACGCGAGAATCGCCGGGTGTTGGTCGGGAAGGCTCGACGAGCTGTCATGGCTGCTCCCTGGTGAGTGAGGCTGGTCGCCGTCGATGGTGACGAGCTGGAACGGTCGTCGAGGAGATTCCCGTCCGGGTCGCTGTCAAACGCACCCGTCCAGTGTTACGCCTCCGTTCGGGCGAATGTGGCGCGATGGCGATTCGTCCGGGCGTCATGACGGTGTCGCCGCAACCCGCGGCACCGGAACGAGAGTGGACAGTGAGAACATGGCAGTCGTGAGTACGCACCACGTCCCGGTTCATCAGCAGGCTCTGTCGGTAGACGCGATCGAAGCCGCGTCGATCCGTATCGCCGACGCGGTGGCGCGTACCCCCCTCGAGATCTGTCCGCGGCTGTCGGCCGATACCGGAGCCGAGATCTTCCTCAAGCGTGAGGATCTGCAAGCCGTCCGGTCGTACAAGTTGCGGGGCGCCTACAACGTGATGGCGCAGCTGTCGGCCGAGGAACTGTCGCGTGGCGTCGTCGCGGCCAGTGCCGGTAACCACGCCCAGGGTGTCGCGTTCGCCTGCCGCAGCATGGGTGTGCCCGGACGCATCTATGTCCCGACCACCACGCCCAAGCAGAAGCGAGACCGAATCCGTTGGCACGGAGGCGAATTCGTCGAACTCCGGGCCGTCGGAGACACTTACGACGCCGCTGCGGCTGCCGCTCAGGAGGACGTGATGCGCACCGGGTCGGTGTGGATCCACGCGTTCGACGACCCGCGGACCGCAGCCGGGCAGGGGACCATCGCGCACGAGATCGTCGAACAGCTCGGTCGTGTCCCCGACATCGTCGTCGCGCCGGTCGGCGGCGGGGGATGCCTGGCCGGGATGGCGACCTACTTCCGCGGCCTGTCCGATGACGTCACGATCGTCGGCGTCGAGCCGACCGGTGCGGTGTCGCTGAGCGCTGCGCTGGTCAACGGCGGTCCGGTCACGCTCGCCGAGATCGACCCCTTTGTCGACGGCGCGGCCGTCAAACGGATCGGCGCCATCGGGCACCGGGTGCTGTCGGACCTGGGCGCAACGGTCACCGACCATCCGGTTCTCGCCGAGATCACCGCGACCCCGGCCGTGCGGGTGATGCCCGACGAGCGGTTCGCGCCGGTGCCGGGAACGGCGCACATCACCCACGTCGACGAGGGCGCCATCTGCTCGGCGATGCTCGAGCTCTACCAGAACGAGGGGATCATCGCCGAACCCGCGGGTGCGCTCGCGATCGCGATCCTCGACAAACTTCGCCTCCCGGCGGATGCCTCCGTGGTGTGCCTCGTCTCCGGGGGCAACAACGACGTGTCCCGGTACGGCGAGATCATCGAGCGGTCGCTGGTGCACCGGGGGCTCAAGCACTACTTTCTCGTCGACTTCCCGCAGGAGCCGGGCGCACTACGCCGGTTCCTCGACGAGGTGCTCGGGCCCGACGACGACGTCACGATGTTCGAGTACGTCAAGCGCAACAACCGGGAGACCGGTGCCGCCCTGGTCGGTGTCGAGTTGGGACACCGTGACGGGCTCGGCGGGCTCATGGATCGAATGGCCCACTCCCGACTCCATTGCGAGCGGCTCGAACCGGGTTCCCCGGCCTACGCCTACCTCACGTAGGAACGTCCACGGTCTGGTGGTTCGGTGACCTGGGCGGGACGCCCCGAGACGACACGTACACCCCCGCCGAGCCGGCGAGTCCGACGGCCAGGAGCATCGCGAAGGAGAGCGATCGGCCCAGGCTGCCCTCGACGCCGATCAACGCGCCCGACAGCCACGCGACGATCATCGTCGCGACCGCGGCCACGAGGTAATACCAGCCGTAGGCGGTGCCCAGCAGGCGATCACCCTTGCGGCTCGACAGCAACACCACGACGTACGGCACGACCATGAGTCCGCCGACCGTGAAGACGATGGTCGCCAGTACGACCGGGATGGCCTGCACCGACGCATGCACGATCGTCGAGTCCGATGACGCCGCGGGGACGAGGGCCGTACTGACGAGCAGCGGGAGGAATGACACGCCCATCGTGGCGAGGCCGACGGCGACGGACGTCCCCGGAGACCAGCGCCGACCACACCACCGGGTGATCCGCACCTGCAGTGCAATCCCCAGCACGCTGAACACGAGGAAGAGCACCGCGATCGAGCCACCGTTGCCCGTCACGCGCCGTGCCTCCACGGGAATGGTCAGGTACAACTGGTTGAACAGTGCGAGGTAGGCCGACATGGCGACAACCAGTAGGCCGAAACGCCTGTCCGCCAGCACTTCTCGAAGGCCGACAAGCACCGGGGTCGGTTCGCCCGTACGGCCCGCGCGCGGCAGTACGAGCACTTGCGCGATGGTCAGCACGGCGAACACCAGCGCGGCGAGCAAGCAGCTCGTCTGGAAGTCGGCCAACAGCAGTAGTGCCCCGAGGACCGGACCGAGCAGGGCGCCGATGTTGCCGAAGACCTCGAACACCGCAAAGGCCTCGGCTCGACGGTCCGGGGACTCCAGCGCGAGGTAGGTGCGCGCGGCCGGGTTGAACAGCGCGCCCGCCACGCCGATGAGAAGGACCGCGGCCACCACGATCACCGGATCGTCGGCGAGGCCGAGCCCGGCGAACGCGACGACGCGTAATGCGCACCCGGCGACTATGGAGTACCACGGCCCGAAGCGGTCGACCGCGATGCCGCTGGGCAGGAACAGACCCTGCTGGCTGAGCGCCCGGGCGCCGAGCACCAGCCCGACCGTCGCCGCGGCCATCCCCAGGTCGTCGAGCAGGTAGGACGCCAGGAACGGCAGCACCATGTAGAAGCCGAGATTGACGCCGGTCTGGTTCACGACGAGCAGCCGGGCGGCCGGACTCATCGCACGGAGTTCACCGAGCACGCACCACCTCCGGGGAATCGTTGCCGACAAGTGGTGGAAGTGCGGCGAGCAGTTCGGCGGTCAACGGCGCACGCGCGTCCACCCGTATCGACTGCGCCGCGAGATCCTCGATGATGTGACCGTCGTCCAGGACCGCGACGCGGTCGCCGAGGTACTCCAGCACGTGGAGGTCGTGCGAGATGATCAGCGCGGACATCTGATCGCCGGCGATGATCTCGGCGAAGAGTTCGAGGATGTCCGCGCGCAGCGCGGTGTCGAGGGCGGTGACCGGCTCGTCGGCGATGAGCAGCCGGGGTCTGAGGGCGAGTGCGCGTGCGATCGCCGCGCGCTGACACTGTCCGGTGCTCAGGGCTCCCGGTCGGCGACCTCCATGGCCGCTCAATCCGACCCGATCGAGCAGTTCGTCGACACGAGCGCTGCGTTCCGCGCGACGGCCGACCCGGTGCACGTCGAGCGGATCCCGGATCTGGTCGGCGATCGGCCGCCACGGATTCAGGGAGCCCCGGGGGTCCTGCGGAACCAACTGGACCTCACGACGCAGACGACGCCACGAGGTGGTCGCAGAATCGAGACCGCCGATGCGGATCGTTCCACCGTCGGGCGCTAGGAGCCCGGTGAGGCACGCGACGAGAGTCGACTTACCGGCGCCGCTCCGGCCCGCGAGTCCGACCACCTCGCCGGCACCGATGCGGAGCGACAGGTCACGGAGTACCGCGTGTCCGTCCCATCCGGCGTGGAGACCGGTGACGTCGAGGGCATCGAGTCGAACGGGGGCGCGCGCGGGCCGCGGGCGCGCTCGTGGTGCGCGGGGTCGGACCAGGAGACGGGTCGCCTCGGCGACGGGCTCGTCCAGCACTCGCCGAGCGGGCCCGGTCTCGACGATCTCGCCGTCGGCGAGGACCGTCACGTCGTCGGCGAGCAGACGTGCCAGTCCGACGTCGTGGGTCACCAGGACCACCGCCGAGCCCTCGTCGGCGGCAGCACGTAGGTGTTCGGCGAGGCGGGCACGTGAGATGGCGTCGAGCGCGGTGCTCGGTTCGTCGGCCAGGAGCAGCTCCGGCCCTCGGGCGGTCGCAAGCCCCAGCGCGAGTCGCTGCGCCATGCCCCCGCTGAGCTGGAAGCAGTACTTGCGCTCGATGTCGCGACCGGAGGGGAGCCCGCACCGTTCGAGCACGTCGGCTACCTCGGCATGTCCTGCGGTGGTCTCCCTGACGATCGAGGCGACACGGCGCAACGGAGTCAGATCGAGCGCCGGGTCCTGACCGACGAGTCCGATGTGGACGCCGCGTACGTCGGCGAGCCGCCGCGACGACGTCAGATCGAAATCGCCGGCGGGGACCCGGAGCTGCATGAGGTCCGCGCGGGTCCTCGACGGTGTGGGCACCAGGCCGACGAGCGAGCGCAACAGCGTCGACTTCCCGCTGCCGCTCGCGCCCAGGACGACGTGGATGCGTCCACTATGAGCGTGGAAGTCGATGTCGCGCAGGATATCTGAACCTCCTCTCCGGACCTGTAGGCCACGGACCAGCAGCACGTGACCGGTTGTTCGCGAAGGAGTGTCGGCATCGTGCCTCGTGTACGTGTTCACCGGTGACCCGTCGAATCCACATCGAGAATGTCGCGGAGTCCTTCGGCGAGCAGCACCAGGCCGAGGACGGTCACCAGTACAGCCACACCCGGCCAGATCACCAGGTGCGGCGCGGCCCAGAGTGATGCGCGGCCATCCTGCAACATGGCACCCCATTCCGCGCTCGGTGGCTGCGCGCCGAGGCCCAGGAAGCTCAATCCGGCAACGACACTGATCAATTGCGCCGCTTCGACGGCGGCCAACACGGCCAGTGGGCCACGAACGCGCGGCCATGCCTCGTAGCGGAGGAGGCGAAGGCGTCCGCTGCCGACCGCGCGTGCGGCGACCGCCGACGGTTCGGCGATCGCCGAGCGCACGACCGCGCGGGACAATCGCGCGAACGGTGCCCACAGCACCACGGCGACCCCCAGGAGCGCGGTGGCGAGGGACGGGCCACGGAGTCCGACGAAGGCCAGGGCCACGACGATGGACGGGAACGCGATCAGCAGATCGAGGACCCCGCGTGCGGCGACATCGGCTCGACGACCGAGCCCGGCGAGCAGCGCGCCGACCGCGGCTCCGAAGACCACGACGCCGGCGACCGCGAGTGCACAGGCCAGCAGCGTCGCGCGGCCGCCCCAGAGGACCCGGGAGAACACGTCCCGACCGAACCGGTCGGTGCCGAACCAGTGTTCGCCGCTGGGTCCGGCGAGGACCGGGCCGATCTCCTGGGCTGCGGGGTCGTACGGCGCGACGTACGGGGCGGCGAGGACGAGCAGGATCATGCCGCCGAGCAGCAGTGCGCCGGTGATGGCGAGGCCGCGCCCGGCGCGGACCGACCGTCTCCGTGGTCTCGCGACGGGAACCTCCGCGGCGACGGATCCCGCGGTCATGCGGGAACCTCGGCTCGTTGGGCGACGCGGGGATCGAGCACGTTCTGCACGGCGTCGACCGCACGATTGACGATCACCACCACCGCGACGACGAGCAGGACGTAGGCTTGGACGACCGCGTAGTCCTGATCGGCGATGGCGCCGACCGCGTAGGCGCTGACGCCCGGCCAGGAGAAGACGGTCTCGGTGATCACCGACCCGGCGATGAGGCCGGCGAACGCCAGGCCCGCAAGGGTGAGGACCGGGGTCAGGGCCGGGCGGCCCACATGCCGGAGGAGCACTGTGCTGGGTCCGGCGCCCCGAGCGGCCGCGGCGGCCGCGTACGGTCTGGAGCGCTCTGCGATCAGCGACGCACGCAGAAGGCGCGACATCGTGGCCATGCTCGACAGCCCGATCACGAGGGCCGGCAACCACACCTTCGCCACGGTTGCCGCCCCGGCCAGTGGATAGTCGAATTGCCCGGCGGCCCAACGCAACAGGATCGTGCCGGACAGGAACGTGGGTACGGTTGCCATCGCGAGCGTCCCGAGTCGGATCGCGTGATCGGAGGCGTCACCCGGTCGTCGAGCGCCCAGGAGCCCCATCGCGATCGCGAGCAGCATGGCGACCGCGAAACCGGCGGCGCCCAGCGCGATGCTGGCCGGCAGTCGGGACAGGATCTCTTCGGTGACCGGTTGTCCCGTCCGATACGAGATGCCCAGATCGAGCTGGACGACCCGTTCGAGCCACCGTAGGTACTGGAACACGACAGGACCGTCGAGGCCGAGCTCGTCGCGGCGCAGTTCGCGGGCCTGGGCCTGTTGCTCGGGGGTGAGGTAGGCATCAGCACCGGTGGAGCCGAACTCGATCTCGATCGGATCGCCCGGCGCTGAACGCACGAGCGTGAAGATCAGCACCGAGGCGACCAGCAGAAGCCCGAACGTGCCGACCAGGAATCTGGCGGCCGCGGCGATGGCCGGGTGAGGGGGTCGCATCGGATCAGGACGTCGACATTTTCGAGTTCACGAGATTCTCGTATTGGAGGGGATGCGGCTGAAAGCCGTCGACATCGGCGGCGAGTCCGACGGCAGCCACCCGGGTGTGTACCGGAACGGACGGCACCACGGTGTTCATCACCTCGTTGACCTCGAGCATCGCCTGATCGCGGGCGTCCCGGGTCGGTGCCGTCGATGCCTGTCGCAGCAGTGCGGGGATCACCGGCACGTCGTAACCGCCGTGGTTCGCCGCGCCGTCGGGTGCGATCTGGTTGCCGATGAGCGAGGGGGCGCTGCCGACCGTTGTCCACGCCTGGGTGGCCGTATCCCAGTCCCCGGACTTGATCGACTGGGTGGCGAGACTCGATTCGACGTTCCGGACTGCCACGTCGACGCCGAGTTCACGCCACTGCGCCTGCAGGACTTCGCCGGTGGCGGCTTCGGTGCCGAAGGTCAGCATGCGGATTCGAAGCGGCTGCCCGTCCTTGCTGCGCACACCGCCCGGTCCGACTGTCCAGCCGGCCCGGTCCAGCAGCTCACGGGCACGCTCGGGATCGTAGGAGACGAAACCGCTCTCGTCGGCCTGCGGATACGCCGGGTTGGAGGCCAGCCATGACGGCAGCGGCGCGGCCAGTCCGTCGGTGGCCAATGCGACGACCTTCTCGCGATCGGTTCCCCAACCCAGAGCCTGACGCACTCGCTGGTCGGCGAGTGCCGGTGCCTGCGACGAGTTCTGGTTGAGGTAGACGGCGACGGTGGTGGCGCCGGCGGCCGACTCGACGTCGAGGCCCGCGCCCTGCGCCTCCTCGGCCCGTCCGCTGGGGAACATGTCCACGATGTCAGCCTGACCGGCCAGCCCGATCTCGGCGCGTGACTGCTCGTCGGTCACCAGTTCCACGTCGACGCCGGGCGCGGAGACCGCGCCACCCCACCAGTCGTCGTTGCGTACCAGGGTGACCGACCGCTCGGTCTCGAAACCGGTCAGCCGGAACGGGCCGGTGAGATCGGCGACCGTTGCATCGGCGGGATCGGCGCCGTCGTATGCGCGCACGTTGTGGATCACCATCGAGTAGTGGGCCAGCGCGTAGTCGAGGTAGGGCGACGGCGCGTCTGCGGTGAACACGATGGTCCGGTCGTCGGGTGTCGAGATCGCGACGCCGTCGAGCAATCCCTGTGCCAGGGTGCTGTTGGTCCGTGAGCGCTCGAGCGAGGAGGCGACGGCGGCGGCGTCGGCGGGTGCGCCACTCCAGAACTGTGCGTCGGTCCGCACCGTGACGGTCCACTGGTTCGGAGCCGTCTGCGACACCGATTCGGCCAGTTCGGGAGCCACGGTGCCGTCCGCCTGGATCTTGGTGAGGGCTTCGGCGGCACCGTAGCTGCGCAGATAACTGGAACTCTGGTCGTCGACGGGATCGACACCGGACGCCATACGCCCCGCGACCATCTGGATGTTCTCCGGGGCGTCGCCGCCACCGGAGCCGCAGGCGGTGAGCGCGATCAGGCCGGCGGCCAGCAACGCGGGTAGGCGATTCGAACGCATGGTGAGCACCCTCGAGTTTCTATTGCAAATGATTGTCAATTGCAATAGATGCTGACACAGGGGTGCGTGGGACCCGTGCCCGGCCCTGTCGGGTCCACTGTCCGAACGACTCCCGGATCGGCGGGAACTTTCGTGCCCGGCGCCGCCTCCAAGTACATGAACCGCCCAGAAGTACTGCACGACAACAGCAGTGCTTGACCACTTGGAAGGACTTCCCCATGAGCACTCAGATCCCTGCCGACGCCGTTCTCATCGACACCGACGGTGACGGAGCCGTCGACGCCGCACTCACCGACGTCGATGGCGACGGCACGACCGACGCGATCCTCGACACCGACGGCGACGGCCAGGCCGACTCCATCGCCTACGACACGAATGCCGACGGCGAGATCGACGTGATCGAGGCCGACACCGACGCCGACGGTCACACCGACATCGCGGTCGCCGACACCGATGGCGACGGCACCTTCGACACCGCCGTCGACGACGAGGGCAACGTCGAGGTCGGCGACTTCGGGAGCATCGACGGCGGCGACGCCGTCTGACCCCGTCCCGATTTCATGGCCCGGAGCCGCGGTACTCGCGGCTCCGGGCTATGGAACGTCGTGGGTCGAACCCCGGCGTCCGACGATCACGTTGTGCCCCGGCGAGACGAGTCCGGTGCGCTCGGATCGGACGGGATGCCATGCCACCTCGACGTCGAGCGCGAGGGGTACGGTGACCGGCTCGGCACCGGGAACGGAGACCGCCGACCAGTCGCCGCGATGCATCGCGAACCATCCCGACGCCTCGTCGAATTCGACGGAGACCGACCCGAAGGTCGGGTCATGCAGTGCCGCTTCGGCTTTCCGCAACGCGATCAGCGTCCGGTAGAAGTCGAGCATCCGGGCATGGTCGGGCTCGTCGAGTTCGGTCCAGTCCAGCTTCGACCGCTCGAACGTCGCCGGGTCCTGCGGATCCGGCACGTCCTCGCTGTCCCAGCCGTGTTCGGCGAACTCGGACTTGCGACCGTCCGCGGTGGCTCGGCCCAGTTCCGGTTCCGGGTGGGAGGTGAAGAACTGGAATGGTGTTGCGGCAGCCCATTCCTCACCCATGAACAGCATGGGGGTGAAGGGGGACAGCAGGACCAGCGCAGCTTTGATCGCGAGCTGTCCGCCGTCGAGATAGGCACTCGGACGGTCGCCGATCGCCCGGTTGCCGATCTGGTCGTGGTTGCAGGTGTAGGCGAGCAGGACCGAGGCGGGCACCGTGTCGGTCGGGATCGGCCGTCCGTGGTGTCGTCTCCGGAAGGACGAGTAGGTGCCATCGTGGAAGAAGCCGCCGGTCAGTACTTTCGCGAGGCAGTCGTAACTGCCGAAGTCGCCGTAGTACCCCTGCCGCTCGCCCGACACCAGGGTGTGGATCGCGTGGTGGATGTCGTCGTCCCACTGCGCGGTGAGGCCGAGCCCGTGGACGGTGCGCGGGGAGATCATGCGCGGATCATTGAGGTCGCTCTCGGCGATCAGCGACAGGGGGCGGCCGAGTTCGGCGGCGAGATCGTCGGTGGCCGCCGCGAGCTCTTCGAGGATGTGGACGGCGCGGTGATCGGTGAGGGCGTGGACGGCATCGAGGCGTAGCGCGTCGACGTGGAACTCGGTGAACCATCGGAGAGCGGTGCCGGCGATGAAGGCGCGGACCTCGTCGGAATCGGGACCGGACAGATTGACCGACGACCCCCAGGACGTCGTCCCCTCGCTGAGATAGGGCCCGAAGTCGGGTAGGTAGTTGCCGGACGGGCCCAGGTGGTTGTACACCACGTCGAGGACGACGCCGAGCCCCTTGGCGTGGCAGGCGTCGACGAATCGGGCCAGCGCGGCGGGCCCGCCGTAACTCTCCTGGACCGCGTACCAGCCGACGCCGTCGTAACCCCAATTGTGTACGCCGTTGAACGCGTTGACCGGCATCAACTCGACGAAGTCGACGCCCAGGCCGACGAGATGGTCGAGCCGGTCGATCGCCGAGTCGAGCGTGCCCTCGGATGTGAAGGTGCCCAGATGTAGCTCGTAGACGACCGCACCCCGGATGTCCCGGCCGGCCCAGCCGGCGTCGGTCCAGGTGTCCTCGTCGACGGTGAACAGCGCGGACAGTTGATGCACGCCCTCGGGCAGGCGGACGGATCGCGGGTCGGGACGCGGCGGTCCGCCGTCGATCGAGAAGCCGTAGCGGAGTTCGTCACCGCCGGCACCCGGCACGGTGTCGGCCTGCCACCACCCGCCGGGCGCGGCGGACATGGCGATCCGGTCCGGCGAGGCACCCGCCTCGGTGGTGATGACCAGCTCGACTACCTGCGCGTTCGGTGCCCACACGCGGATCTCGCCCACTGATCGTGGTGATCGAAAAGGACCCACGTTGGAACAAAGTGGTAGGTTTTGTTCCCGTTGGTCGGCCGACCAAGTTATTGTGCTCTGGGCAACAGCGGTAGCGGTCGGGGGATTCGTCACATCATGCAAGGTATGTCGGACCTCGGACAGCTGCAGTCGGGCGCTAGTGTGAGGCCGGACACATTTGGACCGAGGGAATGGGGTATGTTACCCGCGGCGCTTCTGCCCACGGGGGGCACGCGGAGAGGTTCTGCGGAAACGAGGACGCGCGTCGACGACGACACGCGCGATCGCGACCTGACGGCCGGTGAACGGGTAAGCCGAGACGCAAGGGTAGGGATTGAGCACTAACGCAGTCACCTCGGACGACGAGGAGGTGAGTCGGAAGAGACCAGGGGCGGTTCGGTCGTGGTTCGACGGCCACGTCGTCGCCTCCTTCGACACCTTCGGACGTCAGCTCGGCATGTTCGTCGAGGTGTTCCGAACACTCTTTGCCGACCTGTTCAAGCGGCGATTCCCGTTCCGCGAGTTCGTTCGCCAGTGCGCGTTCATGGCCAGCACCTCGGTCTTCCCGACGCTCCTGGTCGCGATCCCGATCGGCGTCATCGTGTCGATCCAGGTGTCCAACATCGCCGGCCAGGTCGGCGCCACCTCGTTCTCGGGTGCCGCCACCGGTCTCGGCGTGATCCGGCAGGGTGCCCCGCTGGTCACCTCGCTGCTCCTCGCCGGTGCCGTCGGGTCGGCCATCGCCGCGGATCTCGGTTCGCGCACCATCCGCGACGAGATCGACGCGATGCGCGTGATGGGCGTGAACCCGATCGAGCGCCTCATCTCGCCTCGTCTGCTCGCGACGATGGTGGTCAGCTTCCTGCTCTGTGGATTCGTCTGCTTCGTCGGGTTCATCACCGGTTACGTCTTCAACGTCTACTTCCAGGGCGGCACACCGGGTAGCTACACCGGGACCTTCGCGTCTTTCGCGACCACCGCGGACCTCATGTTCGCCTTGGCCAAGGCCGTCATATTCGGCGCGATCGTGGCGATTGTCGCCTGCGATCGCGGCCTCTCGACGAAGGGTGGACCCGCCGGCGTCGCCAACTCGGTGAATGCAGCGGTCGTCAACTCGGTCCTGCTGCTGTTCACGGTGAACGTGATCCTCACGCAGCTGTTCGCGATCCTGTTCCCGTCGAAGGTGGTGTGAGATGACCGCGTCACGGTATGTGCCACCGGCCCTGCGGCCGCTCGAGGCCGCCAAGTCGGTGTACCGCGGTCCGCGCGATGCGCTCGCCGCGATGGGTCACCTCATCACCTTCCTGGTCCGCTCCATCGTCGCGGTGCCGCTGGCGTTCCGGCACTACAGCAAAGAGGTGTGGCGCCTGCTCGCCGACGTGGCGTGGGGAAACGGCGCCATCGTGGTCGGTGGCGGCACCGTCGGCGTCATGGTGATCCTCGGGATCATGGGTGGCGCAACCGTGGGGATCGAGGGCTACACCGCTCTCAACCTCCTCGGCATGTCTCCGGTGACCGGTGGCCTGTCGGCGTTCGCGACGACCCGCGAGATCGCACCGCTGCTCGCCGCGACCGCGTTCACCGCGCAATCCGGCTGCCGGTTCACCGCGCAGTTGGGTTCGATGCGGATCGCGGAGGAGATCGACGCGCTCGAGGCGATCGCGATCCGACCCCTGCCGTATCTCGTCACCACCCGGATGCTCGCGGCGGTCCTCGCGATCGTCCCGCTGTACTCGGTGTCACTCGCCGCGAACTACCTCGCCTGCCAGTTCATGTTCATGGTCCAGAGCGGGCAGGGCGAGGGCACCTACCTGTACTACTTCAACCAGTTCCTCGTCTCGTGGGACATGTTGTTCTCGTTCCTCAAAGTCATCGTCTTCGTCCTGCTGACCACGTTCATCCAGTGCTACTACGGCTACTTCGCCTCAGGGGGACCCGAAGGAGTGGGAATTGCTGCCGGACATGCCATCCGACTCGCGATCATCGTCATCGTGTTCGCGAACCTGGTCATGACACTCGTGTTCTGGGGCACCTCGCCCGGGATCAAGATCTCAGGATGAGGGGGACACCGTGAACATCGCGACCGACGGGCGCAATCCCTCACTGCTGCAGTATGTGCTGCGCGGCATCGCCTTCCTGCTCGTCCTGCTGGTCATCTTCGTGCTGCTGTTCATGCGGTACCAGGGGACGTTCAGCAAGACCGTGGCCGTCACCGCCGACCTCGTCGACGTCGGCGACGGGCTCTCCAACGGTGCCGACGTCCGGTACAACGGGCTGATCGTCGGGACGGTCAAGTCCATCGCCGTCGACGACTCCTCGCAGGCCGACGCCGCCAATCTCGTCAAGAACGTCGAGATCGACATCGAGCCGGCGCAGGCCGAGGGCATCCCCGCATCGGTGACCGCGCGCACGGTTCCGTCGAACCTGTTCGGCGTCAACTCGGTGGAGTTGGTCCCGCCCACCGAGGTGGGTGACGATCGGCTGGCCGCCGGCGACGTGATCCCGGCCGACACCTCGCTCGAGACCATCAAACTGCAGGACGCCCAGAACGAACTCAAGCAGATCCTCGACGCCGTGCCGCCGGAAGAACTGGCGCAGGTGCTCGGGGTCATCGCCGACGCGCTGAAGGGCGGCGGATCGGTGTTCGGGTCGTTCGTCGGCGTGCTGCGGAACTACTTCGACTCGATCAACGCCCAGTTCCCGCCGGGCGCACCTCCCGGGTTCGACAACTTCGACGCCGCGCTCACCGGACTCTCGCAGTCGGCCCCGCAACTCCTCGACACCCTGGGACGCAGCGTGATCCCGGCGATCACGATCGCGGAGAAGCAGCGCGATCTGACCGCGGTGCTGACGGCGAGTCAGGGTTTGCTCGATCAGACCCAACTTCTCTTCGCCCGCAACGGCGACGGAGGTCAGCGCCTCGTCACCGACCTCAATCGAATGCTGGGTGCACTCGTGCTCGAGCCGAATTCGCTTCCCCAGGCCGTGATCGCACTCAACAACCTGGCCGCCCGGGTGTTGACGGTGTTCACCGGCGTCAACGGGCATGTGCAGCTCAACGCCGGGATCAGCTTCGGCGCCTTTCAGCGCTACACCCGGCAGAACTGTCCGGTGTACGACGGTGGCCCGTATGGCACGCTGCGCGGCCCGGGCTGTGTGGGACCGGGGACCGGTACGGGGCCGACGATGTCGGGTCCGCTGTCGGTCTACCCCTCGGACGGGATGCGTCGGAACAAGCCGGTGGGCAACGTGACCACCGATGCCGACAACAAGACGCTCGGCACCGTGTTGCGCCGGACCCCGTCGGCAGCGGACACGATCATGCTGGGACCGCTGGTCCAGTCACTCGATGTGCGGAGTGCCGCCGACCCGGCCCGGGCCGGCGACGGTCAAGGAGGAGGACGATGAGCGCGGCATCGGAGTCGATCCGCAAACCGCTGATCGGGTTCACGATCTTCGGCATCGCCGCGTTGCTGGTCACCTATGTGATCTTCTCGACGCTGGAACGCTCGGTGTCGGGGACGACCAACAGCTACACCACCTTCTTCGGTGACGCGTCCGGCCTCTCGACGGGCGACGACGTGCGCATGGCCGGTGTCCGCGTGGGTCGTGTGGACCAGATCGAACTCGACAACGGCCGCGCCCGGGTCACGTTCGAGGTGCAGAACGACCAGCAGGTGTACAGCAACACCCGCGGTGCGATCCGCTACCAGAACCTCATCGGCCAGCGCTATCTGAACCTGACGCTGGAAGAGGGTCGGGAGAGTCGGCCGCTCGACCCGGGTTCCACGCTCGAGCTCCCGTCCGAGGATTCCTTCGACGTCACCAAGCTGCTGGCCGGTTTCCAGCCGGTCTTCGAGACGCTCACGCCCGAGCAGGTCAACGCCCTGTCGCAGGGTCTGATCGAAGCGTTCCAGGGCAACTCGGTGTCGCTGAGCTACACGGTCGCCGAGGTCGGTCGCCTCGCGGAGGACACCGCCAATCGCGACGTCGTGCTCGGCGCGATCATCAACAACCTGAGCGCGGTGATGCGTGACCTGTCGCGGCAGGGTGGACAGCTGGGCACCGTCATCGAGTCGATGTCGGCGCTGATCGCCAACCTCAACTCCAACTCGGCGGCCTTCGGCAGCGCGGTGACCGACATCGGTCGTACCGCAAGCGGTTTCGCAGACGTGCTGAGCGAGAGCCGGGAGAGTCTCGCCGACGCCGCGACGGACGGTCGGATCGCGACCAACACGCTGATCAGCAACGGTGCCAAACTCGACCGGATGGCGGTCGACGCCCCGGTCTTCCTCGGTCACTTCCCGCTCGTGCTCGGTGAGGGCGCTTACTTGAACATCTATGCATGCGATCTCGACATCGCGATCGGCGACGTCCTGCTACCGCCCGGGATCATCAACAAGATCGGCGGCACAAATCACTCGGTGGTGTGCCGATGAGCTGGTTCCGCAAGAGTTTTCGCGACAACCGACGGGTGTGGTTCGGTCTGATCGGCGCCGTCGTCATCGTCGCGCTGCTGCTGGGTGTGACCGCTCTCGCGGGTGCCCACCTGGGTAAGAAGACCCTCACCGGCGACTTCTCCCAAGCGGGCGGACTCCGTCCGGGGGACAAGGTGCGGGTCGCAGGCATCGATGTCGGTGAGGTCACCGACACGCAGCTCGCCGGCGATCACGTGGCCATCACGATGAAGGTCGACAGCGACGTACGGGTGACCTCCAACGGTTCGGCGGAGATCAAGATGTCGACCCTGCTCGGCCAGCGGTACGTCGATGTGTCGCTGGGTGATTCGCCCGAGGATGCACCCGACGGTCACATCGAGAAGACGGCCGTGCCCTACGATCTGCAACGCACCATCGAGGCGGGTGCGCCCATCCTGACCGGCATCGACGACAAGACGCTGTCGGAGAGCATCCGGACCCTGAACCGACAGCTCGCCGGGGTGCCGGCCATCACCGAGCCCACGTTCGAGGCGCTGACACAGATGTCCAAGGTGATCACCAACCGCAAGGACCAGATCAATCAGTTGATCGCCGACACCAAGACGATCACCACCATCGTCAACGACAACCAGGCCCAGCTCGCGGTGATCGTGGGGCAGGGGCGCGACCTCACCCAGAAGATCGTCGCGCGTGAGGAACTCGTGACCCGGATGCTCGACGGCATCGCCGAACTGACCGAGCAGGCGAGCGCGGTCGCCGGAGAGAACGCCAACCAGTTCGCCCCGATCATGGCAAACCTCAACACGATCACCCAGGGTCTGGAGAAGAACCGCAACAATCTCCGCAAGTTGCTGGAGATCCTGCCGGTCACCGCCCGTCTGACCAACAACGTCATCGGCGACGGGCCATACGCGAACGGTTACCTGCCGTGGGGAATCTTCCCGGACAACTGGCTGTGTCTCGCTCGGGTGGTGGACGGATGCTGACCGGGACCACGACGATGAGAGCCAACGGAATCCGGCGCCCCATCCTGCTGATCGGGGTCGCGCTGCTCGGAGTTCTCGGACTCTCCGGTTGCTCGATGATCCCGGGCAGCTGGAAGGCCGCGGTCGGCCAGGCGATCGAGGTCACCGCCTACTTCGACAACGTCGCGGGTCTCTACGTGACCAATGACGTGGCCGTCCTGGGCATGCCGGTCGGTCAGGTCACGGCGGTGGAGCCGCAGGGCGACCGGGTGAAGGTGACCATGACGATCGACAACGACGTGCCGGTGCCGGCCGACGCAACGGCAGCGATCGTGAACACCTCGATCGTCACCACCCGACACGTCGAGCTGTCACCCGCCTACGCCGGCGGACCGAAGCTCGAGGACGGTTCGGTCCTGAAGGAGACCAAGGCGCCGGTGTCGGTCGGCGAACTGTTCGACGCCATCGACGGTCTGGTCGTGGCGCTCAAGGGCGAGGGTGCCGGTCCCGGCCCGCTTGCCGAGATGATCGACATCACCTCTGGCATCGCGACCGGCAACGGTGAAGAGATCCGGGCCGCACTCGACGAACTCGGCGGTGCGTCGGACGTGGTGGCGGGCAACAGCGATGCCCTCGTCGACATCATCGAGACCATCGAGGGACTCACCACCACGCTCGTCCAGAACTATCCGAAGATGACGGCCTTCTCGAAGTCGGTGAACGAGGTGTCGGAGCTGCTGGGTGACCAGGCCCCGGGTCTCCTCGCGACGCTGGGCAACCTCAACCAGACCCTGCAGAACACGACCGTTTTCCTGCAGAACAACACCAACACGATGTCGGTGTCGTTCGACCGGCTCGCCGCGCTGACCGCGAACCTGGGCGACTACTCACGGCAGGTCGTCGAGACCATCGACGTCGGGCCGTTGCTCTTCCAGAACCTGAGCAACTCGATCTCGGCCGAGCAGGGAGCGTGGCGCGCACAGGCCCTGCTCGACAAGTCCCTCGTCGACAACGAACTGCTCGCCGAGTTCTGCGAGGCGATCAACCTGCAGAAGGACGGCTGCCGCACGGGCAAGCTCAAGGACTTCGGACCTGATCTCGGCATCTACTCGGCAATGCTGGAGCTGACGAAATGAGGACGGCGACGATGGACTCGCTGGACCGTCCGGCTTCCCCCAGGCGGCCGTCTCCGACGCGGTCCCGCGCCAGGCTCCGTCGGGGCGGGGTGACGGCGTTGCTGCTCGCCGCGCTGATGGGACTCACCGGCTGCGGACTGCTCCCGAGCCTCACGGTCGAACAGATCCCGCTACCCGCACCGGGTGACATCGGTGACTCGATCACGCTGACGGCCAAGTTCGACAATGCGCTGAACCTTCCGACCCGCGCGAAGGTCAAGCTCAACGGAACCGATGTCGGGCAGGTCACCGATCTCGTTGCCAAGGACTACACGGCCCTGGTGACGATGGAGGTCAGCGAACAGTCCAAGCTCCCGGTGGGGACCGGCGCAGAACTGCGCCAGGCAACGCCGCTCGGCGATGTCTTCGTCGCGTTGCTGCCGCCTCTGGAGGCCCGCGACGGTTTGATGGTCGACGGCGACACGCTCACCGGTCCGACGTCGGCCGCGGCGACGGTCGAGGACCTGCTGATCAGCATGAGTGGTGTGGTGGACAGCGGTTCGCTGAACTCGTTGACCGTCATCCTCACCGAACTGAGCAGCGCGGTGGCCACCAACCCGTCGGATCTGAACGGTGCCATCCGTGGCCTGACGACCGGCATCCGCAAACTGAACCAGAGTTCGGCGGCGGTCGACCGATCGCTGGCGACCACGCGGGTGCTGACCGGACAACTCGCCGACGGACGCGCGCAGATCATGGCGTCGATCAACAAGCTGGGGCCGGCGCTCGAGTCACTGAACGGGCAGATCGCCACCATCCTGACGACGCTGGACAAGACCCAGCAGGTCACTGCGGCCACCAACGACTTCCTCGACACCGACCAGGACAACCTCGTCGAGATGCTCGGTCATCTCTCGACGGTTCTGGCCGGGCTTCGTCAGGCTGCGGGTCCGCTCGGGTCGCTCGCCGACAACCTGCACACGCTCACGCCGAAGTGGGTCAAGTCCACGTCCGGCAGTGCGGCCGCCGTCTCGGCGAAGGTCTACTGGCTCACCCCCGGCGTCGGGTTCGACTCCGCGAGCCGATTGCCCGAGATCCAAGACGTCGACGAGGGTTCGGCAGCGCTGCAGCAGACGCTCACCCGCCTGCTGGCACGGATCACCGGGACCAGGGGGTGTTGCGGATGAGCGGCGTGTTCGGAGTCCTACGCAGGAATTCGGTACTCGTGGGCAACATAGCTCTGGTCCTCGTCATGGTCGTCGGCCTCGCCTACCTCGCGTTGGGCGTCCTCCGATGGCAGCCGTTCGCCGACAAGTACTCCGTCACGATCGAGTTCCCGATCTCCGGCGGTCTGCAGGAGACCTCGGGAGTGACGCTGCGCGGTGCTCGCATCGGCGATGTGGACACGGTTCGCGTGCAGCCGGACTCGGTCGAGGTCGTCGTCACGGTCGACGACCGGTACAAGATCAACCGCGACACCACGGTCGCGGCGCTGGGTCTGTCGGCGGCGGGGGAGCAGTACGTCGACTTCCAGCCGGACACCTCCGACGGTCCCTACCTGGAGGACGGTGACGTCATCCAGGCCGACCAGACCGAAGTCACCGTGCCGTTCTCGCAACTGCTCGAGTCCTCCCTGGAGCTGATCAACCAGATCGATCCGGCGAAACTGCGCTCCGCAGTGGACAATCTGAAGATCGCGCTCTACGACGAGGACGGCAGCAACGATCTGTCGGTGATCTTCGACTCGGGCGGCACCATCTTCGCGAAGCTGTACACGGCCCTGCCGGAGACCACCAAGTTCATCCAGAACGCGGGAACCATCTTCAAGACGACCGCGCAGATCCAGCCCGACCTCGGTACGACCGTGGCCGGTCTGAGCTCGCTGGTCAACGCGGCCGCCGCGTCGGACAAAGAACTCCGCGAACTCCTCGACCGGGGTCCATCGCAGTTCACGAGCCTGGCGGGGTCCATCAATCAGTTGACCGATCCGATCACCGACGTGACGAAGCAGTTCGTCGACATCGCCGAGCAGGGCGCACTGCGCGCGCCGGCCCTCGCGACGCTGTTCCCCGCCATCCGCGATGCCAGTGTCAAGAGCCTCACCATGTTCCACGACGGTGCGTGGTGGGCGCTCGCCTCCATCTACCCGCGGCCGAGCTGCAACTACCCGGTGACACCCCGACGGCCCACACAGATCCTCGAGCTGTCCATCCCGACCAATCTGTACTGTGTGACCGAGGATCCGCGCCAGCAGATCCGTGGCTCGGCCAACGCGCCGCGCCCGCCGGGCGATGACACAGCGGGACCGCCGCCGGGTTACGACCCGAACGCCCGTACCGTTCCGCTCGACAAGTGATGGGCCGCTCGACAATTGACGGCCACTCGACGACGACAGACAAGTTGCGTGACCTGTAGATGACTGACCCGACTGACCCGAAACCGAACGACCCGAAACCCAACGACACCGACGTGAACGACACCGACGTGAACCCCAGGGGCGAGAAGGAGGCGGACACCGTCCCACCCGAGAGCGGTGGCCCCGAATCCGATCAGACCGGTACGGCGACGGACGAGACCCCTGCGGCGGGCGACGACACGAGCGCACAGGCCTCGACCCGCGCCGGCGCCGCAGCGTCACCGCGGGGCAAGTCCGCCCGCCGCACCGGTGCCGGCTCGTCGGTGAGCATCACGAAGCCGACCGCGGCCGACGACTCGGACGCCGCGGGTGACGAGCCGTCGACCGCATCGTCGACAGGCGCCGCGGGGCGTAAGGAGATCTCGTTCACGGTCACGAGTGGCGGGATCAAGAAGGTCCTGGCCGCCGTCGTGGCGGTCGCGCTGGTTGCGCTCGTCGCGTTCCTGGGCTGGCGCGCCTACGACCTCCAGCGGGAGGCCGACGCGTTCGCCGACTCGAAGACGGCCTCGGCCGATTTCGTCACCAAGCTCGTCACGACCCTCAACGCCGACAACGCGGGCAACTCGAAGGAACTCCTGGGCCCGTTGTCGACCGGGGAGCTGCGTAGCCGTCTCGAGCAGGAGCGTGCCGACACCGAGGCGAATGTGGAGTCGCTGAACATCGAGGTGTCCTCGACGATCAGTGTGGTCGCCGTCGAGAGCGCCGATGCCGACACCGCGAAGACGGTGGTGATGGCGGAGGTGACCGGCCGCAGCGCCAAGCTGCCCAGCGGTGGGACCAGCCTGATGGTGTTCCGCCTGGACCTCAGCAAGGAAGACGGCAAGTGGCTCGTGTCGAAGGTCGACGGTCCGCCGGGGAGTCCCAGCGGGCAGATCGATCCGTCGCAGTCGCTCCCGGGTGCCGGTGGCGCGCCCGCTCCGCAGCCATCGCCGGCGCCGCAGCCGGCCCCCGCTCCCGCACCTGCGGGCTGACCCTCAGCCGCACATCCACTCCGAATATGACGAACGCGCCACCGGATTCGGTGGCGCGTTCGTCATGTGCCGCATCTGTGATGGATGTGTGCGTCAGTCCCGTACGAGAATCGCCACCGGGTGCTCGTTCCGCACGGCACCCAGGTCGATCGTTCCTTCGTGCACCGACCCCGTTCGTTCGTCGCGCCACCGCGATCCCGGGGGCAGGGTGATCGTCGTCGCGGCCGCCGACTCGTCGTCGAGGCTGTGGGTGAATCGGGCGGTGAGGACGACGACCGACGGGCCGGCCTCGGTGCCACGTGCGAAGGCGACGGTGTGGTCGGCGGCGGGTCCGTCGGCGGTCAGCCGTTGATAGGTGCCCGCCACGCCGAACGCATCGGGGTGCGCGGTCCGGGCGCGGAGGGCGGCCCGCACGAGTCGGGTCTTCGGATGCTCGGTCGAGCGTCCGAAGTCCACCGGTCGCCGGTTGTCGGGATCGACGAGGGAGTCCTCCCACCACTCGGTGCCCTGATAGATGTCGGGGACCCCGGGGCCGAGGATGGCGATGGCTTTGCGCGCCAGCGCTTCCTGCTCCCACGCCGATGCGATCCGGGTCACGAGTTCGGAGATCGAGGCCGCGAGGTCCCCGGTGGTGACCTGGCCGATCCACGTCTGGACGGCATCTTCGAACTCGGCGTCGATGTCGGTCCACGTGGTTCGGAGCCCGGCCTCGCGAGTCGCCTTCCGGGCGTACTCGACGAGCCGTCCGCGTAACTCGTCGGTGATCCGTCCGTCCGTGGGCCACACCCCGAAGATGTTCTGCAGCAGGAAATAACAGGTCAGGTCATCCGGTATGTCGGAGTCGCGCCAGATGGTCTCGACCAGCAGGGACCAGCGGTCGGGGACCTGTGCGAGTACCGCGATCCGCGCGCGGACGTCCTCTCCGCGTTTGGTGTCGTGCGTCGACGTCGCCGTCATGGCCATCGGCCAGCGCGCCGCTCGCTCGGTGTTGTGGTGGTGGAACTCGTTGAGCGACAACACCGGATTCGCCGGATCTCCGCCGACCTCCTGGGCGGAGACGAGCCTGGCCGTACGGTAGAACAGGCTGTCCTCGACGCTCTTGGCCGTCACCGCGCCGCAGGTCTGCGCCAGGCGTGAGGTCGCCTCGCCCGCAACCGCCGTCTCGCGTACGACGACATCGAGCGCCGAACGGAGCTCGGGCTTCCTGTCGGCGATGCGTGCGGCCGCGGCGAGGAGGCGTGGGCGCAGCGACGGATAGTCCGCTCGATACACCCCGAGCGCGGCGATCAGTTCGGCGCAGGCCGTCGCGATCGAGTCCGGGTCAGCAGTGGGTGATCCGTCCCGGCCCGCGGTGATCGCCCGGACGAGGCGCCTCAGTTCCGCCGGGAAGGAGTCGCGTACCGTGCGCAGCTTCCGCTCGTGTTCGGCTGCCTCGATCCACCGCGCGTCGCCACTGGTACCGGTGATCCGCTCGTGCAGTTCGGTGAGCTGGGTGACACCGGCCGGCGCGACGAACACGGCGTCGATGACGCGCATGTGGTCGTATCCGGTGGTGCCCTCGACCGGCAGCGTCGGTTCGAGTGGCTCGTCCGGCGCCAGGATCTTCTCGATGTAGAGGAGACGGTCCTCACCGAGGTCGGCGCGCAGGCGGCGCAGGTAGTCCTGTGGATCCCACAGACCATCCGGGTGATCCACACGTACGCCGTCGATGAGATCGGCGTCGAGCAACTCGTGCAACCACTGGTGGGTGGCGTCGTAGACCTCCGGGTCCTCCTGGCGCAGTCCGGCGAGCTCGTTCACGGTGAAGAAGCGCCGGTACCCGATGAGCCCGCTGTCCCACGGGACGAGCCGGTAGTGCTGGCGGTCGTGGACGTCTCGCGGTGTGTCCCGCTCGGTACCGGGGGCGATCGGGAACGCGTGATCGTAGTACCGCAGGTTTTGGTGGTCGTCGATCTCGAGAGGGCTGAGGTCGCCGTCGGCGGCCATGACCGGCAGCGCCAGCTTTCCGTCTGCACCGTTGTCGGCGTCGAAGTCGGCGTCGAAGTAGTTCGCGTACTTCGATGCGGGGCCGTGGCGGAGGAGATCGGCGAACCACGGGTTGGCGAGTGCATCGGCCACCCCGGTGTGATTCGGGACGATGTCGATGATCAGGCCCAGCCCGCGTTCGGCTGCCGCCGAACGGAGTTCGCGCAGGCCTTCGAGTCCGCCGAGTGCGGGGGCCACAGCTGGGGGTGGCAACCAGTCGTAACCGTGCGTCGAGCCGGCCGAGGCGGTGCCGATCGGGGAGAGGTAGACGTGGCTGATCCCCAGGTCGACGAGATGGTCCAGGGTCTCGGCCGCCTCGGCGAACCCGAAGTCGCCGTGCAGTTGGAGCCGGTACGTCGCATGCGGGGTCGGACGGTTGCTCATGGATTCAGGACGTCTTTCGCAGGACCAGCACCGAGCGCGCGCCGACGGTCACCGACTCGCCGGAGGCGGCGGTCAGTTCGGTCTCGCCCACGGGGTGGGTGGTGTCGAGTTCGCCGACCCATTCGTTGCCGTACCAGTTCGGTGGGAGCGTGAAGTCGATGTCCTCGTAGTGGGCGTTGAAGCAGATGAAGAAGGAGTCGTCGACGACCGGTTCGCCGCGTTCGTCCTTCTCGCCCAGACCGTTTCCGTTCAGGAACACCGCGAGGCTCTTGCCGAACCCGCTGTCCCAGTCTTCGGCGGTCATCTCTTCGCCGGCGGGGGTGAGCCAGGCGATGTCCAGCGCCTGATCGCCCCACCGGATCGGCTTGCCGCCGAAGAACTTACGACGCCGGAACACCGGGTGCCGGGTACGCAGCGCGATGGCCCTGCGGGTGAACTCCAGCAGGTCGGCGTTCTCCTCGGCGAGTGTCCAGTCCATCCAGGACAATTCGGAGTCCTGGCAGTAGACGTTGTTGTTGCCCTGCTGGGTGCGACCGATCTCGTCTCCGTGCGCCAGCATCGGGGTGCCCTGCGACAGGAACAGCGTCGCCAGGACGTTCCGTTGCTGACGCGCGCGCAACGCGTTGATCTCGGGATCGTCGGTGGGTCCTTCGACGCCGCAGTTCCACGACCGGTTGTGGCTCTCGCCGTCCCGGTTGTCCTCGCCGTTGGCCATGTTGTGCTTCTCGTTGTAGGACACCAGGTCCCGCAGCGTGAAACCATCGTGGGCGATGACGAAGTTGATACTCGCGAGCGGCCGCCGGCCGGTCGCCTCGTACAGATCCGACGACCCGGTCAGCCGGGAGGCGAACTCGCCCAGCGTGGACGGCTCGCCGCGCCAGTAGTCGCGCACGGTGTCGCGGTACTTGCCGTTCCATTCGGTCCACAGCGGCGGGAAGTTGCCCACCTGGTAGCCGCCCTCACCGATGTCCCAGGGTTCGGCGATCAGTTTCACCTGGCTGACGACCGGATCCTGTTGAACCAGATCGAAGAACGCGGACAACCGATCCACGTCGTGGAGTTCACGGGCCAGTGTGGACGCGAGGTCGAACCGGAATCCGTCCACGTGCATCTCGAGGATCCAGTAACGCAGCGAGTCCATGATGAGCTGGAGCGTGTGCGGATGACGACCGTTGAGGCTGTTGCCCGTTCCGGTGTAGTCCATGTACATCTCGGGATCGCCGTCGACGAGGCGGTAGTAGGCCGCGTTGTCGATGCCGCGGAACGACACGGTCGGACCGAGGTGGTTGCCCTCGGCGGTGTGGTTGTAGACGACGTCGAGGATGACCTCGATGCCTGCGTTGTGGAACTCGCGGACCATCGCCTTGAACTCGGTCACCGCGCTCGCCGGCTGGTCGGGAGTCGACGAGTATTCGATATGTGGCGCCAGGAAGCCGAATGTGTTGTAGCCCCAGTAGTTTCGGAGGCCCTGGTCGCGCAGGACGAAGTCCTGCATGAACTGGTGCACGGGCATCAGCTCGATGGCCGTGATGCCGAGTTCCTTGAGGTGATCGATGATCACCGGATGGCACAGGCCTGCGTACGTACCGCGCTGGTGTTCGGGGATGTCGGGGTGGGTCGCCGTCATACCCTTCACGTGCGCCTCGTAGATCACCGTCTGGTGATACGGACGATTCGGTGACCGATCGTTCTGCCAGTCGAAGTAGGGGTTGATCACCACCGAGACCATGGTGTGGCCGAGTGAATCCAGTTGGGGCATCGGGTTGACCGGCTCGGGGTCGGGTCCGGCATCCGGGGCGTTGTCCTCCGGCGGTACGGCGTCGTCGCTGTCGGGCTGTCCGGTCTCGGCGCGCACGGCATCGTCGGTGTCCGGGTCGGCCGCACCGTCGGGTTCGGCGGACTCCGGTATCTCCTCGCCGGCGTGCTCCGGTACCGGCTCGGTGTCGTCGGCCCCGGTGTCGTCGGCCCCGGTTGCGTCGGCCCCGGATGCGTCGCCTGCTGCGGATTCGCCGGCGTCCTCGGGAGGCGTGGGGAGCGGGTAGGAGAACAGCGATGCATCGCCGTCGAATTCGCCGTGAAATGCCTTGCCGTACGGGTCGAGGAGGAGCTTGCTCGGGTCGCACCGCAGTCCCTGCGACGGGTCATACGGTCCGTAGACGCGGAAGCCGTAGAACTGACCGGGTCCGACGTTGGGGAGATAGCAGTGCCAGCAGTAGCCGTCGACCTCTTCGAGCCGGATGCGGCGTTCGTGACCGTCGCGGTCGATCAGACACAGTTCGACCGAATCGGCCACCTCGGAGAACAGCGAGAAGTTGGTTCCCACACCGTCATAGGTGGCGCCGAGGGGGTAGGGGGTGCCCGGCCACACCGGGATCGGCGTCGGCTCCGGCTGAACCAGGGCCTCGGCCTGGATCGGGTCGGACGGCATGGGAACCGGGTCGGAGATCGCGGTGCCGCCGCTCGGAGGTGCTGCTGTCGTCGAGGTGGTGTCGAGTTGTGGTTCGCGGGGCTCCGGGTCGGAGCCGGGATCGCCCGGCTGTTCACCGGGGGCTGGCGGTTCGGTATTACCCGCCTTCGGCGACGTCATGGGTCGACCCTAGTCCCGTTGACGCGGGCGGTCATCTCAGGACGTCGACGGTCGGTTCAGGTGTGGGCCGCGCCACTGGGACACCGCCGAGACCGCCGGTCGGTCGGCGATCGGGCTCGGACCGCAGGGGGTCACGGCACCCCGGGACCGGTCCAGGGCAGCTGTGCGGCCATCTGCCGCTCAAGTTCGTCGGTGAGGCTGCGGACGTAGGTCGCACTCAGGTGGTGGGGATCCTTGTAGACGGTGATGTTGCCGACGATGGCCGGGCAGCGATCCGGGGTGCAGATGCCGTCGGACATGTCCAGCGGATGGAAGTCGGGCCGCGTCGCGGCGAGCGCGCCGGCGGGATCCTCGGGCTCGAGCACAGCGGCGCGATTCGACCCGCAACTCTCGGCGTCGCCGCCGTCGGCCAGACAGATCGGCGTGTCGATGGTGCCCTTGGCGTTCTTCGGCCACGGCGTGTCACGCATGCCGAACACCGGCACCCCGGCGTCGAGGAAGCGGTCGAAGATCGGTACGTAGTCCGGTGGCACCCAGTCGCCGGGTTCGTAGTCCCGGGGTCGCGTCGAGTTCGTCAGAACCGCGTCCGGCTTGTCCGCGATGACGCGGTCGATGACGCGCTGTCCCCAGTCGTAGCACTCCGGGTAGGGCACGCCGCGCTGCTTGGGAACCCGGTTCGTCGACAACGGGCACCCCATCTTGAGGTAGGTCTTCACCTTGAAGCCGTTGCGCTTGCCGAGCGTGTCGAGCGCCGAGATCCACATCTCGGCGTGCGATCCGCCGGCCAGGGCGATGGTGCGCGTCGCGGTCGGGTCGCCGTAGACGCCGACGTGGATCTCGTTGTCGGTGAAGTCGCTCATGTATCCGTCGGTGGAGGTCTCGGGGAAGTCCGCGATGACCTCCAGCGCCGACGGTTGCGGGTCGAGGGCGGGCACCGGCCAGCCGTCGAGCAGCGCCCGGGCACCCGGATACGACCTCGGGTCGAGGTTCTTCGTGTCGACGACGATGTTGGCGACGTGACGTTCCCACACGGTGACTCCGACGCCGGTGAGGAGAGTGCCGACCACGAGGACCGACGTGACGACCGAGGTGTAGGACAGCCATCGGGTGCGGCCGTCACGTGTGCCGCGTGTCAGAGCCGACCGGTCGCCACCGCGCAACGGGTCTTCGATGTAGCGCTTGGTGAGCCACGCCAAGCCGACCGACACCGCGAGGATGAGCACGCCTTCGACGAAGTTCGCATGGTTCTTGTCACGCCAGGTCAGGTAGAAGATCAGCAGCGGCCAGTGCCACAGGTACAGCGAATACGCGATGGTCCCGAGCCAGACCGGCCACCGGCTCGCCAGCCAGCGGTTGGTGACGGGCATGTCGGTGGACACGGCGGCATGGCTACCGTGCGGGGGCTTCTGCAGGGCGGTCGCGCCCGCCCAGATGATCAGCAGCGTCGCACCGACCGGCACCAGCGCCATGGGGCCGGGGTAGGCGTTCACACCGTCGATCCAGAATCCGCAGCTGACGATGAGCACGAGCGCGACGACGGTCGCGAGGTTGCGCAGCCAATTGGGGACGCGCAGGGACGGCAACCAGATCGCGAGCAGGCCGCCGGCGAGCGGCTCCCACAGGCGCGAGAGCGTGTCGTAGTAGTTGTATGGCTGGTTGATCGCCAGGCCGCGGTGCGCCCAGTAGAACGAGGCGAGGGCGACGACGAACACTGCGCCGCCGACGAGGAACTTGATGACCCGCGGGTCGGCGAACGGTCGGGCGAACCGGGCGCCGAGTTTGAGCAGCGCCGCGAACGCGAGGGCGACGAGCAGGGTCAGGACGAAGAACTGGCCCTGTACCGACATCGACCAGATGTGCTGTAGCGGGCTGTTCGCCGAACTCGCGGCGAGATAATCCTGTGAGTTCTGCGCGAGATACCAGTTCTGGTAGTAGAGCGCGCTCGCGATGACCTCGCGTCCGACGTTGGCCCATCGGGTCTGCGGAAGGATCAGCAGCGTCAGTACCGTGACCGCGATGAGCACGGTGAACAGTGCCGGCAGGAGCCGTTTGAGGAGGCGCTTGAGCCGTGGCCACGGGTTGAGCGTGTCGCGGAACGTGACGTGCGGTGCCTGACTGGAGATCGCATGCCGCAGCAGCGACCCGACGAAGAAGTACCCCGAGAGGGTGAGGAAGACGTCGACGCCGCCAGAGACCTTGCCGAACCACACGTGGAAGCAGGCGACGAGGGCGATGGCGATGCCGCGCAGACCATCGAGGTCGGTGCGGTAGGCGGGCGTCGTCGGCGTCGAGGGGGACGACTCCGGCTCCACTACTCGCGTCGTCGATGCCACAGAGCGTGTTCTTTCCGGTGGGGGACAGATCGGTCTCGGCGGGCCGGGCCGGGATGACCGGGTAGCAATGTACTCGCCGAAGCTGTGAAATACCGATTCCGACGAATGTGACACTCGGCGGGCCGGGTGCTCGGTGACCGGTGGTCCCGGGCACGGACGGGGATCACCGCGAGCGGCGCGTCCGTGCCCCGTCGAGGATGATGGCCAGGCCATCGCGGAACTCGCCGGCGAAGTCACGGCCCGACGGTCCGGTGACGCCGAGGCGCTCCATCTGCGCGCGTGTCTGTTCCTCGATGGTGAGTCCGATGACGAGCTGGCACAGCGCCGTGCTGACCGCCTCGGCATCACGCACCGACAGCCCCCCGGCCGAGCCTGCGGCGATGATGTCGGCGGTGATCGCCTTCGACGACAGGCCGCTGGCCCAACTCGACGACACGACCTCGGCGCTGTCGGGCACCTCGAGCAGCGCGCTGCGCATTCCGGCGGCGAGCCGATCGAGGCGGTCGTCCCACGCCAGCCCGGTGTCGGGAATCGTGACCGCACCCAGGATGTCATCGGCGAGCGCTGCCAGCAGCGTCTGTTTGTTGGGGAAGTGCCAGTACAGCGCGTTGGGGCGAACCCCGAGCTCGGTGGCGAGCCGTCGCATCGAGAGGTCGGCCAGGCTGTGCTCGCCCAGGATGTCGCGGGCGGCGCGCAGGACGTCGGTCCGACTGTTGCTCACCCGCGTCAGCGTAGTGATCCCGAGATCTGCACGGCCACCGGTGGGCCTGTACAGCGTCCAGGGGTACCTGTACGGTGTTCAGGAATCCTGGACGGTGTCCAGGCCGGCCGCCGCAGCCCGGTGGTCGACACAGCCATCACTTCGAGCCTTGGCAACCAGAAAGGTGCAGCGTGGATCACGAAACCGTCAGTCGCGTCGACGCCGATCACATCTGGCATCCGTACGGCTCGATGCCCGCACCCACCCAGCCACTCGTGGTGACCTCGGCATCCGGTGTCCGCCTCGAACTCGCCGACGGCCGGTCGGTCGTCGACGGCATGAGTTCCTGGTGGGCGGCGATTCACGGGTACCGGCATCCACGGCTCGATGCCGCCGCGGCGGCTCAGCTCGGCCGGATGTCGCACGTGATGTTCGGCGGCCTCACCCACGAACCGGCCGCCCGGCTCGCACAGCTTCTCGTCGACATCACCCCGGCAGGTCTGCAGAAGGTGTTCTTCTGTGACTCGGGGTCGGTGTCGGTCGAGGTGGCGGTCAAGATGGCGCTGCAGTATTGGCGCAGCCGCGGTCGGTCCGGTCGCACCCGTCTGCTCACATGGCGCGGTGGCTATCACGGCGACACCTTCGCCCCGATGAGCGTGTGTGATCCCGACGGCGGCATGCACTCGATGTGGTCGGCGGTCCTCGCGCGCCAGATCTTCGTCGACGCGCCGCCGGCCGACTTCCGGGCCGAGTATGTCGACGAGCTCGAGCGAACCGTTCACGCGCACCGCGACGAGCTCGCCGCGGTCATCGTCGAGCCCGTCGTCCAGGGTGCGGGCGGGATGCGGTTCCACGACGCGAGGTACCTGCGCGCACTCCGTGAGATCTGCGACCGCCACGAAGTCCTCCTCGTGTTCGACGAGATCGCAACGGGATTTGGCCGTACGGGCACCTTGTTCGCGGCCGACGCGGCTCCCGGTACCGACGGCGACACAGGCGTGACGCCGGACATCATGTGTCTGGGCAAGGCGTTGACGGGCGGCTACCTGACTCTCGCCGCGACCCTGTGCACGACCGGGATCGCCGAGGTGATCAGCGCGGGGGAGGCGGGCGGTCTCGCGCACGGGCCGACCTTCATGGCCAACCCCCTGGCCTGTGCGATCGCGGTGGAGGCGATCGAGCTGCTTCTGGAAACGCCTTGGGCCGAGCGAGTGTCGTCGATCGAGCGTGGACTCGCCGACGGTCTCGAACCACTCCGGGACCTCGACGGCGTCGTCGACGTGCGCGTCCGCGGAGCGATCGGGGTGGTGGAGCTCGACCGCCCGGTCGACATGGCCGCGGCGACCGACGCCGCCGTCGCGGCCGGGGCCTGGCTGCGGCCGTTCCGCACTCTCGTCTACACGATGCCGCCATTCATCTGCACGCCCGAGGACATCGCGGTGATCGTGCGCGGAGTGTCCGCGGCCGTGCACGCGACCGTCGGTGACCGCGCGCTCGCCGGAGTGCGGTCATGACCTCTGTTCAGACGCAGCGGGACCCGGCTGTCGTCGCCGGGGGAGACGTCGGGTTGGCGTGGCTCGCCGGCGCCGCCACCCAGCGCGACGAGGCCGGGCTGCATCGTCGCCCCCACGTCCGGCGTGTCAATGCCGGGGAGGTCAATCTCGGTTCCAACGACTACCTCGGGTTGTCGACGCATCCCGCGGTCGTCGCCGGAGCACGTGACGCCGCGCAACGGTGGGGTGGGGGTTCGACGGCGTCGCGCCTCGTCGTGGGTACCACGCAGGCGCACATCGACCTCGAGGCCGACCTCGCCGACTTCCTCGGATTCCCTGCCGCCCTGACTTTCTCGTCGGGTTACCTGGCCAACGTCGGTGCCGTCACCGCGCTGGCGAGGCGCGGCGACCTCATCGTGAGCGACACCGGAACCCACGCGTCGCTGATCGACGGCTGCCGCCTGTCGCGCGCCCGAGTGGTGGTCGTCGACCGCGGCGACCACGACGCCGTCCGGAGAGCCCTCGCCGAGCGGCCCGAGAGCCGTGCGCTGGTCGTCACCGACTCGGTGTACAGCATCGACGGTGAACCGGCCCCGGTCGCGGATCTGTACGCCGCGGCCCGCGCGCACGGCGCTGCACTCCTCGTCGACGAGGCCCACGCCCTCGGTGTGCGCGGGCCGGGCGGGCGGGGACTGGTTGCCGAGCAGGGTCTCTCGGGAGCCCCCGATCTCGTCGTCACGACCGTCCTGTCGAAATCGCTCGGCGCCCAGGGCGGAGTGGTCCTCGGATCGGAGCTGCTGCGTTCGCATCTCGTCGACTGCGCCCGCACATTCATCTTCGACACCGGACTCAACCCGGCCGCGGTGGGCGCCGCGCACGCCGCCCTCGGGATCCTGCGCACCGCGCCGGGTCTCCCGGACACCCTGCGCGACAACGCTCGTCGGCTCGCGCGCGCCTGCGGTGTCGACGAACCCGCTGCTGCCGTCATCTCGATCGTCGTCGGGGATCCACAGCGTGCGGTCGCCGCCGCGGCGGCCTGCCGGGACCGCGGGGTCCTCGTCGGCTGTTTCCGTCCACCGTCGGTTCCGGTCGGTACGTCCCGACTGCGGATCACGGTCCGCGCCGATCTCGACGCCGAAGCCCTCGACCATGTGGCCGCCGTGGTCGACGCGGCCCTGCGCGAAGTCGGTGCACGGTGAGCGCCGCGACACGAGGCACGGTCCTCGCCGTCACCGGGACCTCGACCGACGTCGGGAAGACCGTCGTGACCGCGGCACTCGCCGCGGCTGCTCGCGGTTCGACGGCCGTGTGCAAACCCGTACAAACCGGGGTCGGCCCCGACGAGCCGGGCGACCTCGCAGAGGTACGGCGCCTCGCAGGCGACCTGACGGCCGTCGAGTTGTTCCGCTATCCCGAACCCCTCGCCCCCGACACCGCCGCGAGGCGCGCCGGGATGCCACTGGCCGACCCGACGGTGATCATCGGCGCCGTGGACGAGCTCGCCGCATCGCACGACCTCACCCTCGTCGAAGGTGCGGGCGGTGTGCTGGTGCGACTGGGGGAATCGGCCACGATCCTCGACATCGCCGTGACCACGCTCAACCCGGACACCGCCGATGGGGTCCTGATCGTCGTGGCACCCGGACTCGGTGCGCTCAATCACGCCGAGCTCACCGTGAACGCGGTGCGGGCGCGTGGGTTGCGACCCGCCGGACTCGTGATCGGCTGGTGGCCCGAGGATCCCGACCTCGCGATGCACTGCAACCGAACGGACCTGCCCCGGGTGACCGGTGTTCCGGTCGTCGCAGTCCTTCCCGCAGGCGCCGCCGACCTCGAACCTGCTGACTTCCGCCGCCGCGCGTCGACCTGGTTCGACGACAGATGGCTTTCCACCGTTTCTCCCAGCCGTCCGGAACAGCTCGTCCGGACGCCGCAAATCGTTCCCTCATCGGGACATCCATCCAAGGAGTATCACCAGTGACCCAGGCAACAGTAGACGCCGCCACCTCGGCCCCGGCGTCGGATGACATCCTCGCCATCGCCCGCGCCCAGGTGCTCGACCGCGGCGAGCCTCTCGATCAGGAGCAGGTCCTGCAGGTTCTGCGGCTGCCGGATGACCGGCTGACCGAACTCCTCCAGCTGGCCCACGACGTGCGGATGCGCTGGTGCGGCCCCGAGGTCGAGGTCGAGGGCATCATCTCGCTGAAGACCGGCGGTTGCCCGGAGGACTGCCATTTCTGTTCGCAGTCGGGTCTTTTCGCCTCGCCGGTGCGCAGTGCCTGGATCGACATCCCCTCGCTGGTCGAGGCGGCCAAGCAGACCGCGAAGACCGGCGCCACGGAGTTCTGTATCGTCGCCGCTGTCCGCGGTCCCGACAAGCGTCTGCTCAGTCAGGTCGCGGCGGGTATCGAGGCCATCCGCAACGAGGTCGACATCCAGATCGCCTGCAGCCTGGGCATGCTCACGCAGGAGCAGGTCGACCAGCTCCGGGACATGGGCGTGCACCGCTACAACCACAACCTGGAGACCGCACGCAGCCACTTCCCGAATGTGGTGACGACCCACACCTGGGAGGAGCGCTGGGACACCCTGCGCATGGTCCGCGAGGCGGGCATGGAGGTGTGCTGCGGCGGCATCCTCGGCATGGGTGAGTCCCTGGAGCAGCGTGCCGAGTTCGCCGCCGAACTGGCCACCCTCGAGCCCGACGAGGTGCCGTTGAACTTCTTGAACCCGCGGCCGGGCACACCGTTCGGCGACCTCGACGTGCTGCCCGCCGCGGAGGCCCTCAAGTCGGTGGCCGCTTTCCGTCTCGCGTTGCCGCGCACCATCCTGCGCTTCGCCGGCGGGCGCGAGATCACCCTCGGCGACCTCGGGGCCAAGCAGGGCATCCTCGGTGGCATCAACGCCGTCATCGTCGGCAACTACCTGACGACCCTCGGCCGCCCGGCCGAGGACGACCTCGACCTCCTCAGCGATCTGTCGATGCCGATCAAGTCGCTGAACGACACGATCTGACGAGCTCGTCGAAGCGATGGGTAGCGTGTTCTCATGATCGACACCGTCCCGG
The DNA here is from genome assembly GCF_042743165.1 of Gordonia sp. NPDC058843. Lineage (NCBI taxonomy): Bacteria > Bacillati > Actinomycetota > Actinomycetes > Mycobacteriales > Gordoniaceae > Gordonia > Gordonia sp. NPDC058843. The sequence goes on along the minus strand of NZ_JBHYNC010000017.1, from coordinate 37,893 downwards.
GTCCACTCGCCGAGCCGTGCCGGTTCGGTGTCTTCACCGGACTCGAACTGGAACTACAGGCTCCCGACGCCGTTCCGCCGGCCGCTCGGCTCGGTCTCGAACCTCCTCGGTTCTGTGGGCAATGCGGACGCCGGATGGTGGTCCAGGTACGGCCCGACGGATGGGACGCACGTTGCTCGCGGCACGGCACCGTCGACTCGACCGAGCTGGGACGCCGATGAATCCGCCGGTGCGTTCGGTCTCGCGACTGGCCGCCGTCACGGTCGGTGTGGCGGTGTTCGGCGCGGTCGCCGGGGTGGTCTGGGCCCTGTTCACCCCACCGACCACCGGGGTCGTGTTCGAGGGTCTCCGCCGCGAGGGCATCCCCGCCGACTTCGGCGGGGTGGGGGCCTTCGCCGTGACGATGTTCGTCTACGGCGCCGTCGCGGCCGTCGCCGTCTGGCTTGCGGCACGGGCGTGGCGCGGCGTCAGTGGGTTCGTGTGGCCGGCACTCGCCACCGTGGCGGGTTCGGCGTTGGCGGCATCGGTGGGGATGTGGGTCGCGGGTCTGCGATTCGACGACGATCCGACCGCGCTACCGGTCGATGCCATCTACCGGGTCGCGCCGGAACTGTGGCTCGAGGGCGCGACGCGTTCGGGTTCGAGCGAACCCTGGACGCTGCTCATCTGCGCCCCGTTCGCGTTCGCCATCGTGTACTTGGTGTGCGTGTTGTCCTCGCGGACCGCCGATCTCGGCGTCGGCGACCTCGACGACGAGGAGCCGTCAGCGGATGTGTTCACATCGGCGGGCGCAACGTCGCGAACTCATCCGTGACGCGTAACTCCTTTTCGGCGAAGGCATAGAGCGCAGGCGGGCGTCCGCCGCTGCGGCCGGTCTTGCCGACGGTGCCGGTGGCCACCACCACTGCGCGCCGGCTCAGGATGCGGAGCAGGTTGGTCGTGTCCACCGGGTAACCCAGTGCAGCGCAGTAGATCTCGGACAGAGCCGACATCGGGAACCGGGCCGGCGCCAGAGCGAACGCGATGTTGGTGTAGGACAGCTTCGCGGCGAGCCGATGCCGGGCCGCGTCGACGATCTCGGTGTGATCGAAGGCCAGCGGCGGTAGTTCGTCGACGGCGAACCAACCCGCGGCGTCGTCCGGCGGTGTCGCAGCGGCGTCGGAGGGGACGAGGCCCATGTAGGTCGATGCGATGGTGCGGACCGCGGGCACCCGGCGCGGATCGGAGAAGACCGAGAGCTGTTCCAGATGTGCGATCTCGCGGACGTCGAGGGAGTCCGCGACGAGTCGACGTGCGCTCGCCGACAACGTCTCGTCGGCGCCGACCCCGCCGCCCGGGAGTGTCCACACGCCGTCTGCGGACCGCGACACCAGGACGCACAGCGACGGATCGGTGGTGTCCGAACGGCACTCGGGGTCGGGTGCGGCGTCCTGGGTGACGCTGATCTGGGGCACTCGGATCTGGGGCACCCGGATCTGGAACACGACACTCAGGACCTCTACCCGGAGGGTCGTACCGGCGGCGATGGGCGGCTCGGACCCGGCGGATGGCATGCGCACGATTGTAGGGCGCCGTCCTGCTGGTTGAGCCGGCACCGAGCGCGAGCGAGGCGCCGTGTCGAAGCCACTTGGTGACCTCGACTATCCGCGCCCGTTGGTCGTCAGGATCAGCGCCTCGCCCTCGGTGACCGCGATCGTGTGCTCGCTGTGGGCGCCGCGGGAACCGTCGAAGGACCGGATCGTCCATCCGTCGGCGTCGAACTTGATGCGCTCGGAACCGAGGGTGAACCAGGGTTCGAGTGCGAGGGTGAGGCCCGGGCGGAGTTTCATTCCGCGACCGGCCCGGCCCACGTTCGCGATGTGCGGGTCCTCGTGCATCGTCCGCCCGAGGCCGTGTCCGCCGAATTCGGTGTTGACCCGGTACCCGTGCGCGGCGGCGACCGCGCCGATCGCCGCCGAGATGTCCCCGATCCGGCCGCCGGGACGTGCGGCGTCGATGGCCGCGCTCAGCGCCTCCTCGGTGGCCGCGACGAGGCGCTGGTCTTCCGGCCGCGGGGTGCCGACGATGACACTGCGCGCGGAATCGGCCACCCAGCCGTCGACGGCGACCGCGATGTCCATCGACAGCAGATCTCCGTCGGCGAGAGTGTAATCGTGCGGGAGTCCGTGCAGCACAGCATCATTCACCGAAAGGCAGATCACATTGCGAAAGGGTCCGCGGCCGAATGACGGTGTGTAGTCCCAGTAGCAGGACTTCGCGCCGCGTTCGTCGATGAGTTCTCGCGCGCGCTCCTCGAGGTCGAGTAGGTTGACCCCGACGTCGGCGCGACCCGCGAGATCGTCCAGGAGATCTGCGATGAAGGCGCCGGTCGCCCCCATGGCGGCCACCTCGGCGGGAGATTTCAGTTCGACCATTTTCGTCCTCTCGTGTCACTGTGCGGTATAGAAATACCACCGCCGTCGGTATTTGTATACCGGAGCCGCTAGTATCGCCACATGGTGCGCAACCCATTGACCCCGGAACAGATCGCGGCCGGCCGTCGGCTCGGTAGCCGTCTGCGCGAATTGCGCGGTGACCGCTCACTCGGCGACGTCGCGCTCGGCGCGGGTATCTCACCGGAGACCCTGCGCAAGATCGAGACCGGACGCATGCCGACACCCGCCTTCGCCACGATCGCGGCCCTCGCCCGCGCGCTGGGCGCCTCGCTCGACGATCTGGCACTCGTTCTCGACGCCGAGGTGGCGCGAGCAGGATGATCCCGAACCGATCGGCACTCACCTACGACGAGGTCGGGGCGACATCGGGCGCGCTGCCGCCCGGTTATCACCATCTACGTCGGTCGCGGGTCGTGGGTTCGGGGGCCGAGTGTTTCGCCTCGGCCGGGCAACGGATCCTCGACTGGGACATGCATCGTCGTGCCGGCTTCGGGGTCGACGCGGCCACCCCCGCGGCAATGGTCAGCGCCGACGTCGGCCTGCGGGTCGGGGTCGGTCCACTCGGGATCACCGCGCGGTGCCGGGTCATCGAGGTGATCGACACACCGCGGGAGCGAGGCTTCGCCTACGGGACGCTCCCTGGGCACCCCGAGATCGGCGAGGAACGCTTCTGGGTGGAGTGGCTCGCCGACGACACGGTAGTCGGGCACATCGTCGCCTTCTCGCGCCCGGGGCGGTGGTTCACCCGGCTGGGCGGCCCCGTCGGGCGCCTGGCGCAGTCGCGAATCACGGAGCGTTATCTCGACGCCCTGATGTGTCGGTGACCTGAGTCGGTGGATTGCGCGCCGGTTCGGGCGGCCGGGCGGTGACCTGGCCGTAGGCAGACGTGGGAATGCTCCGGGTGTGGCGAATGTTACGATGCATAGCGTTTTCGACCAACAGTCGAAAACCTACCTCGGACACACGGCCCGTGATCTGGGGAACCAGCGTCCCGGCGACGTAACACGTTGCCGGGTGGCCAGAGGAGTGGCAATGAGCATCACCAGCGATCGCCCGGCGGCGATGACCGCCCCCACAGGCGCGGACCCGGCGCTCATCGATGCGACGTGGTACGACGCGCCGGGTGGCTACACCGGGGTGGAGCCGACCCCGGAGTGGGCCGAGGAGGTGCGTCGTCTCGCCAAGGCGCGCAACGCGACGCTGCTCGCGCACAACTACCAGCTCCCGGCCATCCAGGACGTGGCCGATCACGTGGGCGACTCGCTCGCGCTGTCGCGGATCGCCGCCGAGGTCGATTCCGACGAGATCATATTCTGCGGCGTCCACTTCATGGCCGAGACCGCCAAGATCCTGAGCCCGGAGAAGCGGGTCCTGATCCCCGATGAGCGTGCCGGGTGCTCACTGGCCGACTCGATCACCGCCGACGAACTGCGGGCCTGGAAGGCCGAGTACCCCGACGCCTTGGTGGTGTCCTACGTCAACACCACAGCCGAGGTGAAGGGGCTCACCGACATCTGCTGCACGTCGTCGAACGCCGTCGACGTGGTCGCCTCGATCGATCCTGATCGTGACGTCCTGTTCCTGCCCGACCAGTTCCTCGGCGCACACGTCAAGCGCGAGACCGGTCGCGACAACATCCACATCTGGGCAGGCGAATGCCACGTCCACGCCGGCATCAACGGTGACGAGCTGACCGCGCAGGCCAACGCCCACCCCGATGCCGACCTGTTCATCCACCCGGAATGCGGCTGTGCGACCTCGGCGCTGTACCTGGCCGGCGAGGGTTTCGTGCCCGAGGACAAGGTGAAGATCTTGTCGACGGGAGGCATGCTCGACGCCGCGCGGGAGACCGGGGCCAAGCAGGTCCTCGTCGCCACCGAGGTCGGCATGCTGCACCAGTTGCGCAAGGCCGCACCGGGTGTCGACTTCCAGGCCGTCAACGATCGCGCGTCGTGCCCCTACATGAAGATGATCACCCCGGCCGCCCTGCTCCGGTGCCTGCGCGAGGGTCGCGACGAGGTCTTCGTCGACGCCGATGTCGCCGAGAAGGCGCGCAAGAGTGTCGAGCGGATGATCGCGATCGGCAACCCCGGCTCGGGCGAATGAGCGCTGGCGTGAGCGACGATTTCGTCGGTCAGGCTGCGAGTGGCGAACTGGGCGCCGCGGTCACCGACGAGGTCCGCGCACTGATCCGGACCGCCCTCGACGAGGACCTGCGGTACGGGCCCGACGTCACGACCGCGTCCACGGTTCCCGCCGACGCGGTCGTCGACGCGGCGATCGTCAGCCGTGCGCACGGCGTCATCGCCGGTGTCCCCGTTGTCGAGGCGGTCTTCGACGAGGTGATCGGCGCGGGCGAGTACACGATCACCGCTCGGCTCGACGACGGCGCCCGGGTGGAACCCGGCACCGTCGTCCTCGCCGTCCACGCCCCGACGCGGGCGCTGCTGACCGCGGAGCGGACCGCGCTGAACCTGATCTCGCACCTGTCCGGGATCGCCACGGCCACCGCGGCCTGGGTGGCGGCGGTGGAGGGCACAAACGCGCGAATCCGCGACTCGCGCAAGACACTTCCGGGCCTGCGGCATCTCCAGAAGTACGCCGTGCGCGCCGGTGGGGGAGTCAACCACCGGATGGGTCTCGGCGATGCCGCCCTCATCAAGGACAACCACGTCGTCGCCGCAGGGTCGGTCGCGGCCGCGTTGCGGGCCGTGCGGGCCGCAGCCCCCGGGTTGCCCGTCGAGGTCGAGGTGGACTCGCTGTCCCAGCTCGACGAGGTCCTCGAACTCCGACCGCAGCTGGTGCTGCTCGACAACTTCGAACCGTGGGCGACCCAGATGGCCGTCCAGCGTCGCGACACCCGCTCACCCGAGACCAAGCTGGAGAGCTCCGGCGGGTTGTCGCTCGACGTCGCCGCCGACTACGCCCGTACCGGCGTCGACTACCTGGCCGTCGGGGCGTTGACGCACTCGGTCACCGTGCTGGACCTCGGGCTGGACATCCCGGCGCCGTAAGCGCTCAGCTGCCGGCGCTGCTGTCGCGGACGTCGACCTCGAAGACCTCCGTACGGGCGATCACCCGATCTCGTTCGCCCGCGAGCGCCGCACGGCGTGGGTCGGCGAGATAGGCGTCGAGTGCGCTGCGATCGGCGAAGCGCAGGATCTGCACCTCGTGTGGCGTGCCGTCGTGTCCGTCGCCGATCACCCGGTTGAGCACCGCGCCGCCGTGCTCGGGGAGCAGACCGAGAACGGTGTCCTCGTATCGGGTCAGGGCCCGGAGCCTTTCGATATCGGCCGCGTCGTCGTGCGCCCAGAGCAGGCAGCAGAGGGACAGCGGCGCTTGTGGTTCGGACACGCGTCGGAGGGTAGCGACCTCGACCGCTCCGGTCGACGAGATTTCGGTTTCGAGCCGCTTCCGACGACGAGTCGCCATCCCGGGACGCCAGACTGGGCCGGTCGATCGAACGGGCATCGGCACGGAACCGTTCGACCTCGGCCGAATGTCGGTGAGCTGAGAGATGCTCTTTCGCAAGGATTTTCCTTCCGAGATGCCTGCTGACGAGCAGCACACCGTTGCGCCGATCACGCGAGTCGGTGATAGCTGGAGCGCGACTGAGTACGCACCACCGAGGAGTCCCCACCGTTCGCGGGTGGGGTTCACGCCCGCGTTGAGGCGCGTGCCCGTCGCGCCCAGGGCATCAGTACCGCAAGTGTCCGATGCCCGAGAGTCAGAGGGTGGCGAGGAGCGTCATGAGGTGTGCTTCGACGAGGGAGGGCCTGGGTTGGGGTGGTCCGGGTCGTGGTGGGCGCACGTCGATGACGTGGCTGATGTTCAGCCATGAGTGGCGCGCTTGATCCGCGGTAGCCCTGCTCCCTGAGGAGCGCCCGGAGCTTGCGGAGGGCGTGGTAGCCCTGCTCCCTGAGGAGCGCCCGGAGCTTGCGGAGGGCGTGGTAGCCCTGCTCCCTGAGGAGCGCCCGGAGCTTGCGGAGGGCGCGTCACGAAGGGTCCGGCGACCGAGCCTGCGAAACCCTCGGGGTGGTGGTCCGTGGATCTCGTCGCGCACGGTGTTCAGATGTTCTGCGAACCGCCGGGATATGTCGGGTCGGCGGTTGAGGCGCTCGGAGTTGGGTGGCGCGCCGGGTTCGGCGTTCAACCGCCAGAGGCAGCGGCCCTCGTCGGGTCCGGACCGTTCGATCCGGGTGGTGTACTGGCCGGGCTGGTCACCGACCATCCGGTTGTGGCGCGGGCAGGCGGGGGCGAGCTGGTCGATGTCGGTGAGACCACCTTTGGCCCAGTCCTTCTGGGCGTGGTGGATTTCGACGTGGGTGGCGGGTTGGTCGCAGCCGGGCGCGGAGCAGACCTCGCCGTCGGGGCGGGCGAAGGAGACGAGGCGTTGTGCGCGGGTGGCGAGACGTTTGCCGCGCCTGAAGTACAGCGGCACGGCCGTGTGGTTCTTGAAGATCGCCAACCACGGTTGAACATCGGTGGCCATCTCGATGAGGTCGGGGATGGGCAGCAGGGTGCCGGTGGCGGTGGTCGCGAGCCCGGTTTCACGGGCGAGGTCGTCGAGGTCGGCTTTGATGATCAGTTGCACGGGTAGTCCGCGGTGCGATCTCCCGAGCAGCCCGTCCTCGAGGACAGCTTTCAGTAGCGCGTTGAGCGCGTCGTGGTTGATCTGAGCGGGGGTGCGGTCGTCGCGGTCAACAGCGGCAGCGAGTTGGTCGGGGTCGGCGTCGTCGACCGAACCGGTCGGCGAATCTGGATCACCTGGGTTGTTCATGCCGGGTTTGGCCCACACGGCCAACAGCATGGTGATGCGGGCGGCGAGTTCGGGGGTGAGGGTGCCGGTGAGTTTGGCGGTGCCGTCGGCGCGTTGGCGGTTGACCCACAGGTTGCGGCGCCGCTTGCGTTCGGAATGGTCGGTGAGGGTGCCGTCGGGATCGAGGTGGGCGAGCAGCCGGGCACCTAACTGGGTGATGTCGGCGGGCGTGTGGGCTTCGGCGATCCCGGCCATCTGTCGTTCGGCCGCGACCTTCACATCGTGGTCGACGGCGTGGGGGATCTGGTCGAGGACGTCGATGACGGCGCGGACGTGGGCGGTGCCGACGCGGCCGTCGGCCAAGGCCGTGGCGAGGGTGGGGTGTTCGGGTTCGAGGGCTTCGCCGGTGTGGGTGAGGTGGGTGGCGGTGGCATCGCGTTGGTTGTTGCGGCGCATCGGGTCAGATACCCGGAGTCGGTGGGTCATGAATGCGGTGATGCTGCGGTGCCCGGTGCGATGGGGGAGGTCGCGGTCGGCGATGGTGACGAGTTGCCGGTCACCGGTGTAGGTGAGGCGGGCGATGGCTTTCTCGGTGTCGGCGGCGACCTCGACGAGCTCGGTATCCGAGCACGGGCCCAGGTCGACGGTCTGCAGTTCGTCGATGATCCGGTGTAGTTCGGCTACGAGCTCGGCCGCACGAGATGTCGGCAGAGAACCGTCGACGTGTGTGGTGTCGGTCATGACGGTCACCTCCCCCGAGAACTATTGCTGCGAATGTATGTTCGAGTGTACACGAGAATCGGGCGGTGGTGGGTTCGAAATATGTTGTCGCGCAGATCTATTGATCTGATGTGCGGACGGCTGGAACTGTCGGTGGTCCATGGTAGAAGCCCCAGTATCGTCACCGACGCCGCGAACAGCCCGTCCTCCTCACCCGGCTGAGCACCGCGCCGCCGTGCTCGGGGAGTACGCCGAGAACGGTGTCCTCGTATCGGGGTCACGGCACCGGCCGCGTCGTCGTGCGCTCACAGCAGGCAGTAGAGAGACGGCGGCGTTCGCAGATCGGACACGCGTCGCGCGGTGACCCCGACAAGCAGGTGGCGAGAGTGGGTTTCGGCGGCACAGTCGGCGAAATACAGCGCACAGTCGACGAAAAACAGCGCACAGTCAACGGTTCGCGAGCTCGGCTGATTGTTGCGGCAATTTCGCCCGGATACCGGACCATACTGCCGCAGCTCTTTCGCGGAGATCCTGTGCATCACCCGCACCAGAAACCCGCTGGCACCCGACACGTATCCTTGTTGGGTATTTCGTCAGCCACCAGGAGAGATCATGCTCGCCCGAATTGACCTGCGCGGTAGCACGCCGACACTCGCCGAGTTGCGTCGTGCGCTGCCCCGCGGGGGTACCGATGTCAATGCCGTCCTCGACACGGTGACACCGGTCGTGCATTCGGTGGCCGAGAACGGCACCGCCTCTGCACTCGACTACGGCGAGAAGTTCGACGGCGTACGCCCGGCGTCGGTGCGTGTACCTGCGACGGTCATCGCCGATGCGCTCGACACGCTCGACCCGCAGGTCGTCGACGCACTGCGCGAGTCGATCACCCGGGCCCGCAAGGTCCACGCCGACCAGCGCCGGGAGACCACCCGCACCCAGGTTGTCGAGGGCGGCGTGGTGAGCGAGAAGTGGATCCCCGTCCGCCGCGTCGGCCTCTACGTTCCCGGTGGCAACGCCGTCTACCCGTCGTCGGTCATCATGAACGTCGTCCCCGCTCAGGAGGCCGGCGTCGGGTCGCTCGTCGTCGCCTCGCCCCCGCAGAAGGACTTCGGCGGGTGGCCGCACCCGACGATTCTCGCCGCGTGCGCGCTGCTGGGTGTCGACGAGGTGTGGGCGGTAGGCGGCGCCCAGGGCATTGCCCTCCTCGCCTACGGCGGCGTCGACACCGCGCAGGCCGAGGCGCCGGACGCGGTCCTCGACCCGGTCGACCTCATCACCGGACCCGGCAACATCTATGTGACCGCCGCCAAGCGCCTCTGCCGCAGCGTGGTGGGCATCGACTCCGAAGCCGGACCCACCGAGATCGCCATCCTCGCCGACGACTCCGCCGATCCCGGCATCCTCGCCTCCGATCTCATCAGTCAGGCCGAACACGACGTCCTCGCGGCCTCGGTGCTCGTCACCGACAGCGCCGCCCTCGCCGACGCCGTCGACGCCGCGCTCGACGCCCAGGTGGCCGCCACCAAGCACCGAGAGCGGGTCACGACGGCGTTGTCGGGGGAGCAGTCGGGTGTCGTCCTCGTCGACGACCTCGAGGCCGGGCTCGCCGTCGTCGACGCCTACGCCGCCGAACACCTCGAGATCCAGACCCGCAACGCGGCTGCGGTCGCCGACCGCGTGCACAACGCGGGTGCGATCTTCGTCGGCCCGTACGCGCCGGTCAGCCTCGGCGACTACTGCGCCGGCTCCAATCACGTTCTGCCGACGTCGGGTTCGGCCCGGTTCGCCTCGGGCCTGTCGGTGCAGACGTTCCTCAAGGGTGTTCACGTCATCGACTACGACGAGGCCGCGCTGCGCGAGGTCGCCGACAAGGTGGTGACGCTCGCCGACGCCGAGGACCTCCCCGGTCACGGCGACGCCGTGAAGCAGCGCTTCGCGGGGAGTTCGGGCCGGTGACGGCCGCCGATCCGGTGACAGACGCACCGGGTAGCGCGATCACCGTCGACGACCTGCCGTTGCGTGCAAACCTGCGCGGCAAGAGTGCTTATGGCGCACCGCAACTCAAGGTTCCGGTGATCCTCAACACCAATGAGAACCCGCACGCGCCGTCGCCTGCGCTGATCGACGACGTGACCGCATCGGTGCGGGAGGCCGCCGCCGAACTGCACCGCTACCCCGACCGCGACGCCGTCGCCCTGCGGACCGACCTGGCCGCCTACCTGAGTCACGCGACCGGTGTCCGGCTCGGCGTCGAGAACCTCTGGGCGGCAAACGGTTCCAACGAGGTCCTGCAGCAGCTCCTGCAGGCCTTCGGCGGGCCGGGGCGCAGTGCGCTGGGCTTCGTCCCGTCGTACTCGATGCACCCGATCATCGCCGACGGCACGGACACCACCTGGCTCGTGGCGGCGCGGGCGGGAGACTTCTCGCTCGACACCGAGTATGCGGTCGCCGAAGTCGCCAACCGCGAGCCCGACGTCGTGTTCGTGACGTCACCCAACAACCCGACCGGCGGATCGATCCCGCTCGCCGATCTCCGCCGGATCGTCGAGGCCGCCCCGGGCATCGTCATCGTCGACGAGGCCTACGCCGAGTTCTCCGCGGCACCCAGCGCCGTGGAACTGATCGACGAGTTCCCGGCGAAGGTCGTCGTCAGCCGCACGATGAGCAAGGCGTTCGCCTTCGCGGGCGGACGCCTCGGCTACCTCGCGGCCGCGCCGGCCGTCGTCGACGCCATCCAGCTCGTGCGGCTGCCGTACCACCTGTCGGTGCTGACCCAGGCCGCCGCGCGAGCGGCGCTACGTCACAGCGACGACACCCTCGCCGGGGTCGCCGCGATCATCGCCGAACGCGACCGCGTGGTCGCGGAGCTGACCGGCCTCGGCTATCGCGTCGTCGACTCCGACTCGAACTTCGTGCTGTTCGGCGGGTTCCGGGATGCTGCGGCGTCGTGGCAGCGTTACCTCGACCAGGGCGTCCTGATCCGCGACGTGGGCATCGCCGGCCATCTGCGGGTGACCATCGGGCTCGCGCCCGAGAACGACGCCTTCCTCGACGTCAGCCGCACGCTCGCCACCACAGATCTGGAGAACACGCAGTGACCAACGCCCCAGCGAGCACCGCTTCCGGGAACCCGGCACCACGCATCGCGAAGGTCGAACGGACCACCAGGGAGTCCTCGATCTCCGTCGAGTTGAACCTCGACGGCACGGGCGTGACCAACATCTCGACGGGTATCGCGTTCTTCGACCACATGCTCACGGCATTCGGTCAGCACGGCAGCTTCGATCTGACCGTCGAGGCGAAGGGCGACATCGAGGTCGAGGGTCACCACACCATCGAGGACACCGCGATCGTCCTCGGCCAGGCGCTGGGTCAGGCGCTCGGCGACAAAAAGGGCATCCGTCGCTTCGGTGACTCCTGGATCCCGATGGACGAGACCCTGGCCCAGGCGGTCGTCGACGTCTCGGGCCGACCGTATTGCGTCCACACCGGCGAGCCCGAGCACATGCTCACCGCGGTGATCGGCGGCTACCCGGGTGTGCCGTATTCGACCGTCATCAACCGGCACGTGTTCGAGTCCATCGCGCTCAACGCCCGAATCGCGTTGCACGTCCGGGTGCTCTACGGCCGCGACCAGCACCACATCACCGAGGCGGAGTTCAAGGCGGTGGCTCGCGCGCTGCGTGCCGCAACCGAATACGACGCACGTGTCACCGGCGTGCCCTCGACGAAGGGCGCGCTGTGAGCGCCGACGTCACCATCCTCGACTACGGATCGGGGAACCTGCGGTCGGCGCAGCGCGCGCTGGAACGGACCGGGGCACAGGTGACCGTCACGTCCGATTTCACCACTGCGCTGGAGGCCACCGGACTCGTCGTGCCCGGTGTCGGCGCATTCGCCGCCTGCATGGACGGGCTGCGCGCCGTCAAGGGCGACCGGATCGTCGGTCGGCGACTGGCCGGGGGCCGACCGGTTCTGGGCATCTGCGTCGGCATGCAGATCCTCTTCGATCGCGGCGTCGAGTTCGGTGTCGAGGCGGAGGGCTGCGGCGAGTGGCCGGGCAGCGTCACGCAGCTGCCCGCGCCGGTGCTGCCACACATGGGGTGGAACACGGTCGACGCACCCGAGGGGTCGGTCCTGTTCGACGGGCTCGACGCCGACACCCGCTTCTACTTCGTGCACTCCTACGCCGCACAGACCTGGGAGATGGACAACGTCGGTTCGCCACTGCATGCACCGAAGCTCACCTGGGCCGAGCACGGCGGCCGGTTCCTCGCCGCGGTCGAGAACGGACCGCTGTCGGCGACCCAGTTCCACCCCGAGAAGTCCGGCGACGCCGGGGCCCACCTGCTGGAGAACTGGGTTCGGGGACTCTCGTGACCGACGGCACGCCGCGCCCGGGCCACGACGACGGGTACGGCTACGGGCACGGCGGGGGCCCGTCCGAGTCCGTGCCGGCGGGTGCCTCGCCGGCGTCCACCGGTTTCTCGATCGCCAAACTCGCCTTCTACGCTCTCGGTGCGGGCGTGCTGGTCCTGATCGTGTCCGTCCCGATCATCGCGCTGTGCGCACGCTGGTCGCCGATCGCCGGACTCGTCGCCGCGCTGGTGGCGGTGGCGGCGATGATCGCCGCGATCGGTACCGTTGCCAACCGCATGGTCGAACGCGCCCGGGCGGACCTGATCGCTGCGCGCGACGGTCACCGCCCCACCTGACCCGGCCTGACCCTCGCCCCCGAACCCGATCGTCGTCCACACAGCCGAACACGCCCGATCCAGCACAGACAGGACAGATTCACCCATGGGTAGCACCCTCGAACTCCTTCCCGCCGTCGACGTCGCCGACGGGCAGGCGGTCCGCCTGGTCCAGGGCGCGGCCGGTACCGAGACCTCCTACGGCTCGCCGCGAGACGCCGCGCTGGCGTGGCAGCGCGACGGCGCGGAGTGGATCCATCTCGTCGACCTCGACGCCGCGTTCGGCCGCGGTGACAACCGCGAACTGCTGGCCGGTGTGGTCGGCGAACTCGACGTGAAGGTGGAGCTGTCCGGCGGCATCCGCGACGACGACTCGCTGGCCGCCGCCCTCGCGACCGGTTGTACCCGCGTGAACCTCGGCACCGCAGCGTTGGAGAACCCGGAGTGGTGTGCCCGCGCGATCGCCGAGCACGGCGACCGCATCGCCGTCGGTCTGGACGTGATCCGCGACGGGGGCTCCTACCGGTTGCGCGGACGCGGCTGGGTCACCGACGGGGGCGATCTCTGGGAGGTCCTCGAGCGACTGAACCGCGATGGCTGCGCCCGCTACGTGGTCACCGACGTGTCCAAGGACGGCACGCTGCAGGGCCCCAACCTCGAGTTGCTCGCCGAGGTCGCCGCGGCGACCGATGCCCCGCTCGTCGCCTCGGGTGGCGTCTCGGCCATCGACGATCTGGTCGCGATCGCCGGCCTCACCGGACAGGGTGTGGAGGGCGCCATCGTCGGTAAGGCGCTCTACGCGGGCCGTTTCACGTTGCCGGAGGCGCTGACCGCGGTCGCCGGGGTCTGATGAGCGCAGCGGACACCAGCCTCGACCTGCCCCGGCTGCTCGACACCGCCGGGTCGATCCTCGACGCCGCCGTCGAGCGTTTCGTCGACGGTCAGGGTGCGCCGAGTGCGATCAACAAGGGCGGCACCGACTTCGCAACCCAGATCGATCTGGATCTCGAACGGCACATCGGAGCCGAGCTCGCCGACCGCACCCAGATCCCGGTCCATGGTGAGGAGTTCGGCGGCGCCGACGTCGTCGACGGACCGGTGTGGGTTCTCGACCCGATCGACGGCACCTTCAACTACTCCGCGGGGCTGCCGCTCACCGGCATCCTCCTCGGTCTCGTGGTGGACGGTGAGGCCACCCTCGGGATGACCTGGCTGCCACTCGTGGGACGCCGGTACGCCGCGCACGTCGACGGCCCGCTGCTGGTCGACGGCGAGCCCGCCCCGCCGGTTCCCGACATGGAACTCGCCGAGGCGGCCATCGCCTTCGGGCCGTTCGACGCCCGCGGTGGCGGCAGATACCCGGGTGCGCGCCGGGCCGATCTGCTTCGCGAACTGAGTACCCGTGCCGCCCGGATCCGCATGACGGGCTCGACGGGTGTGGACATGGCGTTCACCGCGGCGGGCGTGTTCGGCGGGGCGATCGCCTTCGGCCGGCACCCGTGGGACAACGCCGCGGGCGCGGCACTGGTCCGCGCCGCCGGCGGTGTGGCGACCGACATCGCGGGCCGCCCGTGGACGGTGACCTCACCGTCGCTGGTCGCGGGTAGCCCGACGGTGCACGCCGGGCTGATGCGTGTCATCGGCGAGACGGTCCCGGAATGGACCCCAGATTCCGACACCCCAGAATCCGCCACCCCGAGGAAGGTTCAACGATGACGCTGGCGACCCGGGTCATCCCGTGCCTCGACGTCGACGACGGCCGTGTGGTCAAGGGCGTCAACTTCGCCAACCTGCGCGACGCCGGCGATCCGGTCGAACTGGCCGAGCGCTACGACCGGGAAGGCGCGGACGAGCTGACCTTTCTCGACGTCACCGCGTCGAGTTCGGGACGGTCGACGATGATCGACGTCGTCAAGCGCACCGCCGATCAGGTCTTCATCCCGCTCACCGTCGGCGGCGGTATCCGGACCGTCGACGACGTCGACACCATGCTGCGCGCCGGCGCGGACAAGGTCAGTGTCAACACCGCGGCCATCGCCCGGCCGGAGGTGCTCGCCGAGATGAGCCGTCGCTTCGGATCGCAGTGCATCGTGCTCTCGGTGGATGCGCGGACCGTGCCGGAGGGGTCGGACCCCACGCCCTCGGGCTGGGAGGTCACCACACACGGTGGCCGCAAGAGCACCGGTATCGACGCCGTCGAGTGGGCGATCCGCGGTCAGGACCTCGGCGTCGGCGAGATCCTCCTCAACTCGATGGACGCCGACGGCACCAAACAGGGCTTCGACCTGCGGATGCTGAGTGCCGTGCGTGCGGCCGTGTCGGTGCCGGTCATCGCGAGCGGCGGCGCCGGACGCATCGAGGACTTCGCACCGGCCGTCGAGGCGGGTGCCGACGCCGTTCTCGCCGCCTCGGTCTTCCACTTCGGCGAACTCACAGTTGCCGAAGTGAAGACAGCCATGCGCGACGCCGGGATCACCGTCCGATGACTCGCGGCGTCCCACGACCTCGTACCGATCAGAAAGGTCGCTGATGGCACTCGACCCCGATCTCGCCGCGCGACTCAAGCGCAACGCCGACGGCCTGTTCACCGCGGTGGCCCAGGAGCGCAGCACCGGGACGGTGCTGATGGTCGCCTGGATGGACGACGTCGCACTCGAGCGCACCCTGGCCACCCGGAAGGGGACCTACTACTCGCGGTCACGCCAGGAGTACTGGGTGAAGGGGGAGACCAGCGGGCACACGCAGTACGTGCACGACGCCCGGATCGACTGCGACGGGGACACCGTGCTGCTGGTCGTCGACCAGGTCGGCGCGGCCTGTCACACCGGAAACCACAGTTGCTTCGACACCGAGTCGCTGACGTTCGGGATGGACGCGGCGCCCGATTCCGGGGCCGACACCGGGCAGGGCTCGCCGGACCCAGCAGAATAGGTGGGACCCTCCAGACACGAGTCCCGGGGAAGACCTCCCGGGAGCACGTCACAGCTCGAGACCTTCGAAAGGCGGTGCGTCCATGCCCCTCATCCAGATCTCGCAGACGCCGGGACTGTCCGATCGCGTGAAACGCGAGACGATTGCCGCGGTCACCGAGGCCTACGCCAAGGCGACCGGCAAGAACCCCGACTCGGTCTGGGTGACGATCACGGAGGTGCCGCGCAATCAGTGGGGCGTCGGCGGCGAGCCGCTCGGATGACCGCCACGACCGGCGGAGCGGCCGCCACCACGACTCTTCCGGAGTTCCTCGACCTCGCGCGTGATCACCGCGTGGTGCCGGTGACCCGCAAGGTCCTCGCCGACTCCGAGACGCCACTGTCGGCCTACCGCAAACTCGCGGGCGACCGTCCCGGGACCTTCTTGCTGGAATCCGCCGAGAACGGGCGGTCCTGGTCCCGCTGGTCGTTCATCGGTGCCGGTGCGCCGTCGGCCCTGACCGTCGTCGACGGACAGGCGCACTGGTGGGGCTCGGTGCCCGTCGGAGCGCCCGAGGGCGGCGACGCACTCGAGGTGCTGGCGGAGTCGCTGCGCCTCCTGCAGACCGACCCGCTGCCCGGGATGCCGCCGCTGACCGGTGGATTCGTCGGCTTCATGGCCTACGACATGGTCCGGCGGCTCGAACGTCTTCCCGAGACCACGGTCGACGACCTCGGTCTCCCCGACATGATGATGGTGCTGGCCACCGACCTGGCCGCGGTCGATCATCACGAGGGCACGATCACCCTGATCGCCAACGCGGTCAACTGGGACGGTTCCGATGACCGGGTGGAGCACGCCTACGCCGACGCCCTCGCCCGGCTCGACCAGATGACCGAGGCGCTCGCCGCACCCGCGCCGTCGACGGTGTCGACCTTCGACCGGCCGCGCCCCGAGTTCTCCGCGCAGCGGTCCCTCGCGGAGTACGGCGAGATCGTCACCGACCTGGTCGGCGAGATCGAGGCGGGCGAGGCGTTCCAGGTCGTACCGTCCATGCGCTTCGAGATGGACTCCGATGCAGATCCGATCGACGTCTATCGGGTGCTGCGCGCGTCCAACCCGAGTCCGTACATGTACCTGCTGCGGATGCCTGGCACCGAGGAGCACAGCGACTCCGGCTCGCCCGATGCGATCGCGCGCAAGCCGTTCACCATCGTCGGCAGCAGCCCCGAGGCGCTGGTCACCGTGGCGGATGGCGTCGCGACCACGCACCCGATCGCGGGGACGCGCTGGCGCGGCGCGACCGAGGAGGAAGACCAGCTGCTCGGCAAGGACCTGATCGAGGACGAGAAAGAGAACGCCGAACACCTGATGCTCGTGGACCTCGGACGCAACGACCTCGGGCGCGTGTGCGTGCCCGGCACGGTCAAGGTCAGCGACTATCGACACATCGAGCGCTACAGCCACGTCATGCACCTCGTCTCCACCGTGTCGGGGACGCTCCGCGACGACAAGCACGCCCTCGACGCCGTGACGGCCTGTTTCCCGGCCGGGACCCTCACCGGAGCACCAAAGGTGCGTGCGATGGAGCTCATCGACGAGCACGAGATGACCCGCCGCGGTCTCTACGGCGGCATCGTCGGCTACATCGACTTCGCGGGCAACGCCGACACCGCCATCGCCATCCGCACTGCTCTGCTCGCACGCGGTAAGGCGTTCGTGCAGGCCGGTGGCGGTGTGGTGGCCGACAGTGAGCCGGAGTACGAGTACAACGAGGCGCGAAACAAGGCCACCGCGGTGCTCAACGCGGTCGCCGCCGCGTCGACGATGCGACGGGTGGGTGAGACCCTATGACCGCTGCCGGGTCAGGCGCAGGAGCCGAGCCAGGGTCAGGAGCCGGCGCCGGGCTGGATGTCGAGGCGTTGCGCCGAAAGTCCGTCCGACGGCTACAGGTCGTCGCGGCCGTGCTCATGGCGGCCGCCGCGGCCGCCTTCTGGGGTGCGAGCCGGATGACCTGGGCCACCATCTCCGCCGAGGACGGGTTGTCGCCGCAGCGTGCCTTCGAGGTCAACGGCGGGGATTGGAGTCCCTGGCTCACCCCGCTCGCGCTGGTCTATCTGGCGGGCATCGCCGCCGCGCTGTCGGTGCGTGGCTGGGCTCTCCGCGTCGTCGCGATCCTCGTCGCCGTGGGCGGGGTCCTGGCAGCCCTCCCGGCGATCTCGCTGCTCACCGGCGGCGCCGATTCGGACTACGCCGCGGATGCGGGCAGTCTTCCCGATCGCTACGTCGTGCTCTTCGTCGACACCAACGCCCTGGCCGCACTCGTCGTCCTCGTCGGCACCCTGTGCGCGGTGAGCGCCGCGGTCGCGCTCCTACGGGTCGCGAAAGGGGTGACCCCGTCGTCGAAGTACACCACCCCCGCCGCCCGCCGCGAGGAGATCGAGACCGAGATCTTCGCCGACTACGAGCGTCGCAAGGCCGCCGAGAGGCGGGAGACCGAGTCCGGTTCCGCGAAACCCGAACCCGCCGGGTCCGCAGACGATGCCGGGTCCACAGACGATGCCGAGTCGGCGGCGGGGTCGACGCCGCCCGGCGCGAACGAGCGCATGATGTGGGACGCGCTCGACACCGGTATCGACCCGACCGACCCCACCGATCCCGACCGACGCTGACCCACGTGCGGATGTCGAAGTGTGCGGGCTCACAGCACGGCTCCGGACGCCGGCGCACACACACGGGCGCGATGAGGTCACAGATCGGCCAACCCGGCCGCAGCAGGCCCGGACGGCCCGTCTACCCTGAGAACACACCTCGAGCGGAAGGGAGCAAGTCGCTGTGAGCGTGCCCAACGTTCTCGAATCGATCATCGAGGGAGTGAAAGCCGACGTCGCGGCTCGCGAGGCCGTGGTCGACTTCGCGTCGGTCAAGGCGGCCTCGGCCAAGGCTCCCGCACCCAAGGATGCGCTGGCCGCGCTGCGCCAGCCGGGCATCGGTGTCATCGCCGAGGTCAAGCGCGCGAGTCCCTCGAAGGGGGAGCTCGCCAGCATCGGTGACCCCGCCGAACTCGCCCGCGCGTATGAGAACGGTGGTGCGCGGATCATCAGCGTGCTCACCGAGGAGCGCCGCTTCCGCGGCTCGCTCGCCGACCTCGACGCCGTCCGCGCTGCGGTGAACATCCCGGTCCTGCGCAAGGACTTCATCGTCGGCACCTACCAGATCCACGAGGCCCGCGCCCACGGAGCCGACGTCATCCTGCTGATCGTCGCCGCCCTCGAGCAGAACGTCCTGGCCTCGCTTCTCGACCGGACCGAGAGCCTCGGCATGACCGCCCTCGTCGAGGTGCACACCGAGGAGGAGGCCGACCGCGCCCTCGAAGCCGGTGCCTCCGTCGTCGGCGTCAACGCGCGCAACCTCAAGACCCTGCAGGTCGAACGCGACACCTTCTCGCGCATCGCGCCCGGTCTGCCCACAGAGACCATCCGCATCGCGGAGTCGGGTGTTCGCGGTACCGCGGATCTGCTGGCCTACGCCGGTGCGGGTGCCGATGCGGTGCTGGTCGGCGAAGGTCTCGTCACCAGCGGTGACCCGCGCGCCGCCGTCCGTGAGCTCGTCACCGCGGGTACTCACCCGTCGTGCCCGAAACCTGTTCGCTGACAATGCATCCGGGCCGGTCTCGGTCCACGTGATCCTGTCGGCCCGATCGTCTGTGAGATGAAGTGACCGCTCGTCCTGATCCCGCTCATACCGATGTCTCCGGGGCCAGCGCGCTCCCGACCGCGAGCGTCGGTCTGACGACGCGCACCTCCGTCGAACCGGACGAGCAAGGGCACTTCGGCGTCTACGGCGGGCGTCACGTCCCCGAGGCGTTGATGGCCGTCATCGACGAGGTCACCACGACCTTCCAGAAGGTGCGCTCCGACGACGACTTCCTGGCCGAACTCGACCGCCTGCAGCGCGATTACGCCGGTCGCCCGTCTCCGCTGTACGAGGCCCGGCGACTCTCCGAGCACGCCGGTGGCGCGCGGCTCTTCCTCAAGCGCGAGGACCTGAACCACACGGGCTCTCACAAGATCAACAACGTTCTCGGACAAGCGCTCCTGGCCCAGCGGATGGGCAAGCACCGCATCATCGCCGAGACCGGCGCCGGTCAGCACGGCGTCGCCACTGCCACCGCCTGCGCACTCCTCGGTCTCGAGTGCGTGATCTACATGGGGCGGGTCGACACGGACCGGCAGGCGCTCAACGTCGCTCGCATGCGACTGCTGGGCGCGGAGGTGATCGCCGTCGACAACGGTTCGGCGACGCTGAAGGACGCGATCAACGAGGCCATGCGCGACTGGGTCACCAACGCGCACAACACGTATTACTGCTTCGGTACCGCCGCCGGCCCGCACCCGTTCCCGGTCATGGTCCGCGATCTGCAGCGCATCGTCGGACTCGAGGCACGCGTGCAGATCCTGGACAAGGCCGGCCGTCTACCCGACGCGGTGACCGCCTGTGTCGGTGGCGGTTCCAACGCGATCGGTATCTTCCATCCGTTCATCGACGACGCGGACGTCCGGCTCGTCGGGTTCGAGGCCGCCGGCGATGGTGTCGAGACCGGCCGTCACGCAGCGACTTTCACCGGTGGGACGCCCGGCGCCTTCCAGGGCGCGTACTCCTATCTGCTGCAGGACGACGACGGTCAGACCATCGAATCCCACTCGATCTCGGCGGGCCTGGACTATCCAGGGGTCGGCCCGGAGCACGCGTACCTCAAGGACACCGGGCGCGCGGAGTACCGGCCGATCACCGACACCGAGGCGATGGACGCGCTCGCGCTGCTCAGCCGCCGCGAAGGCATCATCCCCGCGGTCGAGTCGGCACATGCCGTCGCCGGCGCACTGAAACTCGGGCAGGAACTCGGCGAGGGCGCGATCATCGTGGTCAGTCTCTCCGGACGCGGCGACAAGGACGTGGACACCGCCGCACGCTGGTTCGGGCTGTTCGACGCCCCGCCGTCGCAGGACGAGGCCACCCTGTCGGCCTCGTCGGACGTCCAGAAACCCGGAGAGCAGGCATGAGCGCACAGCCAACCCCGTCGAAGCTCGGCCCCGTCTTCGCCCGCTGCCGCGAGGAGGGCCGCGCCGCGCTGATCGGTTATCTCCCGGTCGGTTACCCGACCGTGGAGGAGTCGCTGGCGTCGTTCCGGACCATGGTCGAAGCCGGCTGCGACATCATCGAGGTCGGTGTGCCCTATTCCGACCCGGTGATGGACGGCCCGACGATCCAGGACGCCGCCGACCTGGCCCTGACGAACGGCGTACGCGTCCGCGACGTGTTCACCGCGGTCGAGGCCATCACCTCCGCCGGCGGTAATGCCGTTGTCATGAGCTACTGGAACCCCGTTCTCAAGTACGGGGTCGAGAACTTCGCCCGCGATCTGGCCGCGGCCGGCGGCGCAGGACTGATCACCCCGAACCTGATCCCCGAAGAGGGGGCGCAGTGGCACGAGGCGTCCGACCGGCACGGACTCGACCGCATCTACCTCGTCGCGCCATCGTCGACGACCGAGCGAATCGCCCTCACTGTCGACGCGTCCCGTGGATTCCTCTACGCGGCATCCACGATGGGCGTGACCGGTGCTCGAGATGCGGTGTCGGACATGGCTCCCGAGCTGTGCGCGCGGGTGCGGGAGTACTCCGACATCCCGATCGGCGTCGGTCTCGGGGTGCGCAACCGTGAACAGGCGGCCCAGATCGCGTCGTACGCCGACGGAGTGATCGTGGGATCGGCGCTGGTGACCGCGGCGAAGGCCGGCCAGGATCGACTGGCCTCCCTGGTGTCCGAGCTGGCCGAGGGTGTCCGCTCGCACCGGGCGTCGGTCTGACCCGACCGCACGGTCTGATCGGCACGGCCGGTCCCGGTCGAGGCGGGGGACGGCGGGGCCGGTCGGCTAGGGTGGCAGCGTGACCGCGCCGACCTCGACGATGCTGGCCTACCTCCCCAGTCCGCCCCAGGGCGTGTGGGACATCGGACCGTTTCCGCTCCGCGCGTACGCGCTGTGCATCATCGTCGGCATCGTCGTCGCCGTCTGGTGGGGCAACCGACGGTGGATGGCGCGCGGCGGCCAGGACGGTGAGGTTCTCGACGTCGCGATCTGGGCGGTCCCGTTCGGCCTCATCGGTGGTCGGCTCTACCACCTCATCACCGACTGGAAGACATATTTCGGTGCCGACGCCCTGAAGGAACCGATCGACGCCCTGAAGATCTGGGACGGCGGTCTCGGTATCTGGGGCGCGGTCGCGCTCGGTGCGGTCGGTGCGTGGATCGGCGCTCGTCGCCGCGGCATCCGGTTGCCCGCCTTCGGCGATGCCATCGCACCGCCGATCCTGTTGGCGCAGGCCATCGGTCGCGTCGGCAACTACTTCAACCAGGAACTCTACGGCCGTGAGACGACGCTTCCGTGGGGCCTGGAGATCTACGAACGCGAGAACGCCGCCGGGTTCTCCGACCCCGGCCTGATCGACGGGGTCTCCAACGGCGTCGTGGTCGCGGTGGTCCACCCGACGTTCCTCTACGAGCTGCTGTGGAATGTGCTCATCGTCGTGCTGCTGGTGGTCGTCGACCGCTACTTCCGCATCGGGCACGGTCGGCTGTTCGCGCTGTACGTCGCGGGCTACTGCCTCGGCCGGTTCTTCGTGGAGCTGCTCCGCGACGACCGCGCTGCCGTTGCCAACGACATCGCGGGTATCCGACCGAACCTCTTCACCGCGGCGCTGGTGTTCCTCGCCGCCATCATCTACTTCGTGGTCGCGCCCAAGGGGCGCGAACAGGGTCTGGAGATGTACCACGACGACCGTGCCGCCGAACTCGCTGAGCAGGGCGTGGCCGGGTACGTCGACGACTGGTACGACGAGGACGTCGAACCGCAGTCGAGTCCGGTGATCGCCGCCGGGGTCACGCCGAGCGCGGCGGGTTCGTCCCTGTTCGACGCCGACGACACGGACCGAACGGCAGGGGACCCTGCGCTCGACGTCAGTGGCGACAGCGACGCCAGCGGCGCCAGCGACGACGGCGACACCGACGAGGTCGCAGCTGCTGCCGACCCCGATGCTTCCGCCGACGACCCCGTCCCCGCTGCGGCGCCGGTGGCTTCGGAGAACGACGGTGAGCCCGATGCGACTGTGGAGCCTGACGCGATTGTTGATCCTGACGCGACGACACCCGTGACGCCGGAGCCGGAGCAATCGTCCGACAGTCCTCTCGGCGAGGGCGAAGCATCAGGCGAGGGCAAGCCAGACGCCACCGAATCCGACACCACCGAATCCGACACCCCCGACGCCGACATCACCGACGCCGACACTCCCGAATCCGACACTCGGGCGGATCAGCCGGTCGAGGCCGACGAGGTACCGGCGGACCCGGTCGAGGCCGAGCCGGGGACAGAGCCGGGGACAGAGCCGGGGACACAGCCGGGGCCGGAGACTGCTGGTCAGGCTCCCGAGGAACCGACTGCCGACGAGACGACAGATTCACCGAGTCCTGAGGTCGACGACGACGCCGACACCCCGTCGGACGCCGACACCCCGTCGGACGACGACACCCCGTCGGACTCGGGTACCGGGTCCACCGGGGACAAGTCCTGAATTCTCCGGTCCGGTCACCGGCTCCGCGCCGGGCACCCCATGGCCGTGGTCACCGGCGTCACAGGTCGCGCTCGACGACGGCTGCCGGGGTGTTCGGATAGGATCGGGTCTCACGGTGCGCGATCCCTCCGCCCGGTACCGACCGTTCCAGAGCGCGTGAGCGCTCAACGGTTCTGACTCAGCCCGGTACCGATCTCGGCACGGTCATTCGTACGCCGCGCAATGCTCCACGGGCCAGTGCTGTCCCATTGGACACTCAGCAGCGAACCGGTCTCCGGTTCGAGTGGAGGTAGTGATGCTGTTTTCTGCGCTCCCGGCCAAGCAGGGTCTGTACGACCCGGAGGCCGAGGTCGACTCGTGCGGGGTGGCCATGGTCACCGACATCCACGGTCGCCGTTCGCATTCGATCGTCGCCGATGGACTGCTCGCACTGGAGAACCTCGAGCACCGCGGTGCGGCCGGAGCCGAGACCAACAGCGGCGACGGCGCGGGAATACTGATCCAGCTCCCCGACGAGTTGCTGCGCGCCACCGTCGACTTTGCTCTTCCCGAGCCCGCCGCGAACGGATCGAACAGTTACGCCGCGGGAACGTGCTTCCTCCCGATGGATCCCGATCTGCGCCGGGCCGCGATCGGGCGGGTCGAGGGGCTCGCCGCCGACGAGGGCATCACCGTCCTCGGCTGGCGTAATCTACCCGTCGACCACGAGCACGCCGACGTCGGCGGGACGGCGGTCGCATGCATGCCGTACATGATGCAGCTGTTCGTCACCGTCGATCCGGCGCCCGGCGCCGAACGCATCGCCGGTTTGGCCCTCGACCGCTTCATCTATCCGTTCCGCAAACAGGCCGAGCGGGTGACGCCGGAGATCGAAGAAGCGGGGACCGGCCTGTATTTCCCGTCGCTGTCGAGTCGCACGATGGTCTACAAGGGCATGCTCACCACGATGCAACTGCCGCTGTACTACGAGGATCTGCGCGACGACCGCTGCCTCAGCGCGATCGCCATCGTGCACTCGCGCTTCTCCACCAACACCTTCCCGTCGTGGCCGCTCGCCCATCCGTTCCGGTTCGTGGCCCACAACGGCGAGATCAACACCGTGCGCGGCAACCGGAACCGGATGCGTGCCCGGGAGGCCCTCCTCGAGACCGATCTCATCCCGGGAGATCTCAAGCGTGCGTTCCCGATCTGCACACCGGAGGCCTCCGATTCGGCGTCGCTCGACGAAGTGCTCGAACTCCTGCACCTCGGCGGTCGCGACGTCCACCACGCGGTGATGATGATGGTGCCCGAAGCGTGGGAGAACGTCCCCGACATGGACCCCCGCCGCCGGGCGTTCCTGCAGTTCAACGCCTCGCTGATGGAAGCGTGGGATGGACCTGCCTGTGTCACGTTCACCGACGGTACGGTCGTCGGCGCGGTCCTCGACCGCAACGGCCTGCGCCCGGGCCGCTGGTGGCAGACACGCGACGGCCGCATCATCCTCGCCTCCGAATCCGGAGTCCTCGACGTCCCGGTCGACGACGTGATCAGTAAGGGCAGGCTCGAACCCGGTCGGATGTTCCTCATCGACACCGAGCAGGGCCGGATCATCCCGGACGAGGAGCTCAAGAGCGAGCTGATGAACGCCGAGGCCTACGACGAATGGCTGCACGCCGGTCTGCTCGACATCGCGAGGCTGCCCGACCGGCCGGTCTTTCAACCCAACCACGACACCGTGGTCCGCCGGCAGATCTCCTTCGGCTACACCGAGGAAGACCTTCGGGTGCTCCTGACCCCGATGGCGGCGTCGGGCTACGAACCGCTCGGGTCGATGGGGACCGACACCCCGGTTGCCGTCCTGTCGCAGCGGTCACGGCTGCTCTACGACTACTTCGTCGAACTGTTCGCCCAGGTCACCAACCCGCCGCTGGATGCGATCCGCGAGGAAATCGTCACCTCGATGAGTCGTGTGATGGGTCCGGAGCAGAACCTGCTCCGCCCGACCGCGGCGTCGTGCCGGCAGATCATGGTGCATTGGCCGGTGCTGGACAACGCCGAGCTGGCCAAGCTCGTCCACATCGACGACGACGGCGACAATCCCGGGCTGTCGGCGAAGGTCCTCCGCGCGCTCTACGAGGTGTCCGAGGGCGGTGCGGGTCTCGCCGCGGCCCTCGAGGACCTGCGCCTGCGGGCCAGTCAGGCGATCGCAGAGGGGCACACCACCCTGGTGATCTCCGATCGTCTGACCGACTCCGATCACGCGCCGATCCCATCGCTGCTGGCCACCTCGGCCGTGCACCATCACCTGGTCCGCACCAAGGAGCGGACGCGGGTCGCGCTGGTCGTGGAGTCCGGCGATGCCCGCGAGGTCCATCACATCGCCACGCTCATCGGGTTCGGTGCGGCCGCGGTCAACCCCTACCTGGCGCTGGAGACGATCGAGGACCTGATCGCCGAGGGCGAGCTGACCGGCGTGACGAGAGCCAAGGCGATCGGCAACTACCTGGAGGCGCTCGGCAAGGGCGTGTTGAAGGTGATGAGCAAGATGGGTATCTCGACCATCAGCTCCTACACTGCCGCACAGGCTTTCGAGGCTGTGGGGTTGTCCTCGGAGGTGGTGCGCGAGTACTTCACGCGCACGGTGTCGCGCATCGAGGGCGTCGGACTCGACGAACTGGCCGAAGAGGTGCGCATCCGCCACCATCGGGCCTTCCCGGAGAATCCCACCGAGCAGGTCTACCGTCGACTCGAGGTCGGCGGGGAGTACCAGTACCGCCGCGAGGGCGAACTCCACCTGTTCTCTCCCGAGACCATCTTCCTGCTGCAACACGCCACCAAGACCGGCCGGACCGAGATCTTCCGGAAGTACTCCGAGGAAGTCGATCGGCTCTCGCGCGAGGGAGGCACCCTGCGCGGGTTGTTCGACTTCGATCTCGATGCGCGCGAACCGATCCCGCTCGACGAGGTGGAGCCGGTCGAGGAGATCATGAAGCGCTTCAACACCGGCGCCATGAGTTACGGGTCGATCTCCGCGGAGGCCCACGAGACCATCGCGATGGCGATGAACAGAATCGGCGGCCGCTCGAATTCGGGGGAGGGCGGCGAGGACGTCGAGCGCCTCTATGACCCGGAACGCCGCAGTGCGGTCAAGCAGGTCGCCTCGGGACGGTTCGGTGTGACGAGTGACTACCTGATCAACGCCACCGACATCCAGATCAAGATGGCGCAGGGAGCCAAACCCGGTGAGGGCGGTCAGCTCCCGGCCTACAAGGTGTATCCGTGGATCGCCAAGACCCGGCACTCGACGCCGGGCGTCGCGTTGATATCGCCGCCGCCGCACCACGACATCTACTCGATCGAGGATCTCGCGCAGCTCATCCACGACCTGAAGAACGCGAACTCGCAGGCGCGGATCCACGTGAAGCTGGTCAGTGCGGTCGGGGTGGGGACGGTCGCGACGGGTGTGTCCAAGGCGCACGCCGACGTCGTCCTCATCTCCGGGCACGACGGCGGGACCGGGGCGTCGCCCCTCACCTCGCTCAAACACGCGGGCACGCCGTGGGAGATCGGCCTGGCCGACGCCCAGCAGACACTGATGCTGAACGGCCTGCGCGACCGCATCACGGTGCAGTGTGACGGGGCCCTGCGCACCGGGCGCGACGTCATCACCGCGGCGTTGCTCGGAGCCGAGGAGTACGGTTTCTCCACCGCTCCGCTGATAGTCGCCGGTTGCATCATGATGCGTGTCTGTCATCTGGACACCTGCCCCGTCGGCGTCGCGACCCAGAACCCGCAGCTGCGGTCGCGCTTCACCGGACAGGTCGACCACCTGGTCAACTTCTTCCGGTTCATCGCCGAAGATGTCCGGGAGTACCTGGCGCAACTGGGTTATCGCACGCTGGACGACGCCATCGGGCAGTCGCAGCGCCTGCATACCGACACCGCTGTGGCGCACTGGAAGTCCAAGGGCCTCGACCTCAGTCCGATCTTCCGCAAGGTCGAGGACAAGGGCCCGACCCGTCGGGTGCGGGGACAGGAACACGGCCTCGACCGTGCGCTCGACCAGACCCTGATCCAGCTCGCCGAGGGTGCACTCGAGGACGCACATCCGGTGACGCTGGAACTGCCGGTGCGCAACGTGAACCGGACGGTCGGCACCCTTCTCGGTTCGGAGGTGACCCGTCGGTACGGCGCAGATGGCCTCGCCGAGGACACGATAACTGTCCGGCTCGAGGGCTCGGCCGGACAGTCGCTGGGTGCGTTCCTGCCGCCCGGTGTGACGATCCGGTTGACCGGCGACACCAACGACTACGTCGGAAAGGGGCTGTGCGGCGGCAAGATCGTCGTCACCCCGAATCCCGACTCCCTGTTCGTCGCCGAGGACCAGGTGATCGCGGGCAACACGATCCTCTATGGCGCGACCGCGGGTGAGGTCTATCTCAGAGGCCGTGTGGGCGAACGCTTCTCCGTCCGCAATTCGGGCGCGACGGCAGTGGTCGAAGGGGTGGGCGATCACGCCTGCGAGTACATGACCGGCGGCCGGGTGGTCGTCCTCGGGCCGACCGGACGCAACCTCGCGGCCGGCATGTCCGGCGGTATGGCGTTCGTCCACGATCTCGATCCCGCGAAGGTGAACATGGCCATGGTCGAACTGCTGCGTCCCGACCCGGAGGACCTGGCCTGGCTCAAGCAGACCATCGCCACGCACACGGATCTGACCGGGTCGGCGATCGGCGCGTCGATCCTGTCGGACTGGCCTCGTCGATGCCTGGCGTTCACCAAGGTGATGCCCACCGATTACAAGCGTGTCCTCGACGCGGCCCGAATGGCCGAAGCCGAAGGGCGCGATGTCGATTCAGCGATCATGGAGGCGGCACGTGGCTGATCCGCGCGGGTTCCTGGAGGTCCCGAAGAAAGAAGCGAAGTACCGTCCGGTCGCCGAACGCGTCCACGACTGGGAGGACGTGTACGAGCACGCCGACAATCCGATCGAGGTCCTCGACGAGGTCAGCGCACAGGCCCGCCGGTGTATGGACTGCGGTATCCCGTTCTGCCACTCCGGAACCGCGGGATGTCCACTGGGCAACCTCATCCCGGAATGGAACGACCTGGTCCGCCGCGGCCGATGGGATGCGGCGAGCAGCAGACTCCACGCGACCAACAACTTCCCGGAGTTCACCGGGATGGTGTGCCCGGCGCCGTGCGAGGCCGCCTGCGTGCTGTCGATCTCCGAGCAGGCCACCGGCGGCAGTGTGACGATCAAGCGCATCGAGAAGACGATCGCCTACGAGTCGTGGGCCGAGGGTGTCATCGGGCCCGAGCCGCCCGAGTCCACCACCGGTAGATCGGTCGGGGTCGTCGGTTCGGGCCCGGCAGGACTTGCTGCGGCACAACAGCTCACCCGCGCAGGGCACGACGTGACCGTCTACGAGCGCGACGACCGCCTCGGCGGGTTGCTGCGCTACGGAATCCCCGAGTACAAGCTGCAGAAGTCCGACATCGATCGCCGCATCGCCCAGATGCGCGCCGAGGGAACGACCTTCGTGACGAACTGTGACGTGGGGACCGACCTGTCGGTCGCCGACCTGCGTGCTACCCACGACGCCGTGGTTCTGGCCATCGGTGCGATGGAGGCGCGTGACAATCCGGTGCCCGGCCGGGAGCTCGACGGCGTCCACCTGGCCATGGAGCATCTCGTGCCCGCCAACAAAGAGTGCGAAGGCGACGGGCCGTCACCGATCACCGCGGCTGGTAAGCACGTCGTCATCATCGGTGGCGGCGACACCGGAGCCGATTGCCTGGGTACGGCGCACCGTCAGGGTGCGGCGTCCGTCGTGCAACTCGACTACAACCCGGAACTGCCCGGCGAGCGCGACGACGAGCGGTCGCCGTGGCCGACCTGGCCGCTGATCATGCGGACCTCGAGCGCGCATGACGAGGGCGGCGAACGGTTGCATCAGGTCGCGGTCCAGCGCTTCGAGGGCGACGACGACGGCAACGTCACGACGATGGTGCTCGCGGAGGTGGAGGTCACCCGGGATGCCGACGGTCGGCGAGAGATCAAGCCGGTGGGCGAGGAGTTCGAGATCCCTTGTGAGCTGGCGCTGTTCGCGATCGGCTTCGCCGGGGTGCGCGGCGGCTCGCTGCTGACCGGTCTCGAGCTCGAACCGAACCGGCGCGGGGTCATCTCCTGCGGGAGTGACTGGCAGACCGACGCCCCGGGCGTGTTCGTCTGCGGCGACGCTCATCGGGGCGCATCGCTGGTGGTGTGGGCGATCGCGGAGGGCCGGTCGACCGCGCGTGCGGTGGACGAGTTCCTCGTCGGCGAATCGGATCTGCCCTCGCCGGTCCGTCCGGCGTCCCTACCGCTGACGGTGCGCTGAGGCGACGCGGTTGCCCGACGTACCTCGCCGAACACGCGCGGCCGCAACAAGTTAAGTAAATTTCATACTCGGCGGTAGCGGGCCGTCACCAGCGGTAACAGTTGGTGGCGTACCGGTGACGAGTCGCCGGCGACATGGAGATGCACCGCCCGGGAGGACTAAGGTGTTCTTGTGACACGCCGAACCAAGATCGTCTGCACCCTGGGCCCGGCCACCGCGAGCGACGAGCGTCTCAAAGAGCTCGTCGAAAGCGGCATGGACGTGGCCCGAATGAACTTCAGCCACGGTACGCATGAGGACCATGCGGCCGTCTATGCGCGCGTCCGCAAGGCCTCGGACACCACCGAGAAGGCCGTCGGCGTCCTCGCCGATCTCCAGGGACCCAAGATCCGGCTCGGCCGTTTCGACGGTTGCGACGGTTCGACCGTCTGGGAGACCGGTGAGCAGGTACGCATCACCGTCGACGACGTCGTGGGCGACCACGACCGCGTCTCGACCACCTACAAACAACTCGCCGAGGATGCGAGCCCCGGCGACCGGCTGCTCGTCGACGACGGCAAGGTCGGCCTCGCGGTGTCCGCGGTCGAGGGCAACGACGTCGTGTGCACCGTGACCGAGGGCGGTCCGGTGAGCAACAACAAGGGACTGTCGCTTCCCGGGATGAGTGTCTCGGTGCCCGCCATGTCGGAGAAGGACATCGCCGACCTCGAATTCGCGCTGGGCCTCGGCGTCGACATGGTTGCGCTGTCGTTCGTCCGTAGCCCGTCTGACATCGAACTGGTCCACGAGGTGATGGATCGCGTCGGGCGTCGGGTCCCGGTGATCGCGAAGCTCGAGAAGCCCGAGGCGATCGACAACCTCGAGGCGATCGTTCTCGCCTTCGACGCGATCATGGTCGCCCGCGGTGACCTCGGCGTCGAACTGCCGCTCGAGCAGGTGCCGCTGGTGCAGAAGCGGGCCATTCAGATGGCTCGCGAGAACGCGAAGCCGGTGATCGTGGCCACGCAGATGCTCGACTCCATGATCGAGAACTCGCGCCCGACCCGGGCCGAGGCGTCCGACGTCGCCAACGCGGTTCTCGACGGTGCCGACGCGGTCATGCTGTCGGGGGAGACCTCGGTGGGCAAGCATCCGCTCGAGACGGTGCGCACGATGGATCGCATCTGCCGCGCGGTCGAGACCGGCCCCCGCGATGTGCCTCCGCTGTCCCACGTGCCGCGTACCAAGCGCGGCGTCATCTCCTACGCGGCGCGCGACATCGGCGAACGCCTCGAGGTGAAGGCCCTGGTGGCGTTCACGCAGTCCGGCGACACCGTTCGCCGGCTGGCCCGCCTGCACTCGCGACTGCCGCTGCTGGCGTTCACCCCGACCCAGGCGGTGCGCAGCCAGCTCGCCCTGAGCTGGGGCACCGAGACGTTCATCGTCGACCACGTCGACACGACAGACCACATGATCGACCAGGTCGACCATCAGCTGCTGCGTATCGGCCGGCTCAGCGAGGGCGATGTCGTGGTGATCGTGGCCGGGGCCCCGCCCGGCACGGTCGGTTCGACCAACCTGATCCACGTGCACCGGATCGGCGAGCAGGACCACTGACGACGCCTGCTCCCGCTCGGGGCGGTGGACGACGCCGACCCGTCGGAGTTCTAGGGTGTGAGGCATGACCGTGGAACAGGCCGGCGATCTCGGCAAACTTCTCGCCTTGCTCGACGTCGAGCGTCAGGACGACGACCTGTTCATCGGGCACCACCCCGAGCAGGTCACCGCCCGGACGTTCGGCGGTCAGCTGCTCGGCCAGGGCGTCGTCGCGGCATCGCGGAGCCTGAGCCGGGGCAACCCGCCCATCCACGCCCTGCACGCACACTTCATCCGTGGCGGGGACGTCACCAAGCCGATGGAGTACCACGTCGATCGCTTCCGCGACGGCAGGTCGTTCGCGAACCGTCAGGTGACGGCCAAGCAGGACGGTGAAGAGATCTTCACGATGCTGGTCGCCTTCCAGGACAACACGTCCGGACTCGAACACGCGGTGGAGATCCCGCAGGTGCCGTATCCAGAGGAATTGCCCACTCTCGGTGAGCATTTCAAAGGTTACGAGGACCGCATAGCGACCTTTGTCAACGCGTTGCATCCCATCGACATCCGCTTCGCGAACGACCCGAGCTGGAAGGCGAAGGACGCCGGGGAGAAGCTGACCGACAACCGGGTGTGGATGAAGGCCGACGGCACGATGCCCGACGACCCCGTGATGCACGTCGCCGCAATGTGTTACGCCTCGGACACCACGGTGCTGGACTCGATCATCACCACGCACGGCCTCTCGTGGGGGATGGACCGGTTGTTCGCCGCGACCGTCAATCATTCGATGTGGTTCCACCGCGAGTTCCGGTTCGACGACTGGCTGCTCTACGCGACGCGGTCGCCGGTCGCGACCGGGTCACGCGGAATGGGTTCGGGCCGATTCTGGATGCGTGACGGCACTCTCGCGACGTCGGTCGTGCAGGAGGCACTGATCAAGTACTTCCCGCCCAAGAAGTGATCGCGGCGGTCTGCAGGGGGAGCTGATGGACCAGGGGAGAACTGCGGACGCGCACCGTGGAGCCGCCCACGAGATGTGGCTGGAACCCGGCCCTCCGCTCCCGCGGCGGACGTGGCAGCGGCGCACGCGGGTGCCGGTCATCGTCACGACCTCGATCGCCATGATCGTCTTCGCGCTCGTCGTGGGCGTCGCAGTCATCGCGGGACTCCTGACGACGCCGGAGTTCACCGCCAAGGGCGGGGTGGTCGCGGACTGCTTGACCGAGGTTGCGGCCCTGCCGGACGGCGGCACCGTGGCCCGCGGTGCCCGGGTCGTCCTCTACGCCGCCGCCGGCGGTGAGGTGGCCACCACCACGCTGTCGGTGTTCCTCCGCGGCGACGACGGTTGTCAGCTCACCTTCGAGGTGAGCGGTGTGGAGTACACCGAGGCCGGATATCTGGTCGCCGTCGGCGACGCCGACGGGCGATTTACGGAGTCGGTCTCCACGGCAGCACTCCAGCAGGGCGCGGTACTCCGCCCGCTGGGCTGACTCCTCCAGGGTGGCGCGACGCGGCGTCGACCCGGTTGCCCGGACACCGGGTGAACGGCGGGTTAAACTGCGCCGGATCATCATCGGTGTGGCCGAACCCGTTGTGGCGGCCGAAACCTCGATGACAACCACCCGAGATGGCGAACCGGGATGTCCGTCGTGATGTCCGAAGCGAGGAGTGTGCGTGGAGTACAGCATCGACTGGGGCAACGAGGTGTGGGCCAGTCTCAAATGGTTGGCCATCGCGTTCGCGATCTCGGCCGTGGCGGTCCTCGTCATCGGTTACCTGCTGTCCCGGTTCAGCCGGTGGGGCGGACCGCTGTGGCGGGTGATCGGCGGGTTCTTCACCGGGCGTGAGACGCGGGTCGCGGCTTGGGGTCTCGTTATCGCACTGACCCTGTTGTCGCTGTTCGGCGTCCGGGTGACAGTCTTGGTCTCGTACTGGAGCAACGACCTCTTCACCTCGCTCCAGACAGCCGGCGAGGGCCTGGCCGCGGGAGGGCCCCAAGGCGCGGAAATGCTCGAGATGGGCAAAGACGCCTTCTGGCATTCGATGGCAGTGTTCGGCATCCTCGCGACAATCCATGTGATTCGCACGATGATCGAGATCTACGTGGGCGCGGCGTTCGAGATCCGGCTGCGTTACTGGCTCACCGAGGGCGCCACCGCGGACTGGATGGCCGGACGCGCGTTCTACCGCAACCGCTTTGTCGACCTCAGCGCAGGGCTGCTGCGGCGCAGACGATTCGGGCGCGGTAAGTCCGATCCGCAGCGAAGAGAAGTCGACATACACCCCGGGGTGGACAACCCCGATCAACGTATCGAAGCCGACATCACCACGGTCGTGTCGTCGGGCTCCTCCTTGTTCTGGGGCGGGGGCGGGTCATCCACGAACGGCGTCCTGCCGGCGTGCGTCTCGATCGTCTCGTTCTCGATGGTCCTCTGGGATCTGTCCGGACCGTTGACCGTGTTCGGCGTCGAGATCCCGCGCATGATGATGTGGCTGGTACTGGTGTACGTGCTCGTCGCCAGCGTCGTCGCGTTCGCCATCGGCCGCCCGCTGATCCGGCTGAACTTCTGGCGCGAACGCCTGACCGCGAACTTCCGCTACGCGCTGGTCCGCATCCGCGACGGTGCCGAGAACGTCGCCATTTACCGCGGTGAGCGCGTGGAACACAAGAACCTCATGACGAGATTCCGTGCGGTCGTGCGAAATTTCTGGCAGATCATCCATGTCCAGCTGGCGTTCGTCGGCTGGAACTTCAGCGTTACCCAACTCTCGGTGGTGTTCCCGTACATAGTCCAGGCGCCACGGTTCTTCGACGGGCAGATCAAACTCGGCGACGTGTCGCAGACATCGTCGGCGTTCGCCGAGATGCACGATGCGCTCTCGTTCTTCCGGAACGCCTACGACGACTTCACCGTTCTGCGAGCCTCGATCATCCGTCTCGACGGCCTCGCCGATGCGGATGCGCGTTCGCGCACTCTGGCCGAGGTGACGACCGTGGATCGTGAACGTGCCGTTGCCCTCTCGGACATCGACGTGAAGACGCCGAACGGGGACGATCTCATCAGTGCGCTCACTCTCTCGCTGGCCCCCGGAGCGGCTCTTGTCGTCAAGGGACGGTCGGGCTCGGGTAAGACGACGCTCCTCCGAGGTCTCGCAGGTCTGTGGCCGTTCATCGACGGTGAGTTCGCGCGGCCCCCGGGAGAACACACCCTCTTCCTCTCCCAGATGCCCTACATCCCGCTGGGGGATCTACGCACAGCGGTCGCCTACCCGGCGCTACCCGACGACATCGGTGACGAGGCCATCAAGGTGGCGCTCGAGAAGGTGTTCCTCCCGCACCTCGTGGATCGGCTCGCCGACGAGGAGGACTGGGTCAAGGTGCTCTCGCCAGGCGAACAGCAACGCATCGCCTTCGCGCGCATACTGCTCACCCGACCGCAGGCGGTGTTCATGGACGAGGCGACCTCGGCCGTCGACGAAGGGCTCGAGTACTCGCTGTACTCGCTGATCCGCACGGAGTTGCCGGAGACCATCCTGGTCTCGGTCAGTCACCGCAGCACCACCGATCAGCACCACACCGATCTGCTCGAACTGACCGGTGGCGGGGGGTGGAACCTCGAATCCCTCGCCGAGGGTCCTTCGCTGGACAAACAGTCCTGATCTGTGTGTTTTGCCATCCGGTTACCATTCGCCGGATCTGGGGGTGGCGCCCTCTTCCACTCGCTACTGTGACGTGCAACACTTCACTTCGGCAAGTCGAGGACTCCCATGACCGCTGCAGAAACCATCACGTTTCCTCATCAGACCGGCGTCGCGGTCGCGACTCTCCCCGCGGCGTTCCAGCAGACGGTCACCGTACGGCCAGACGCCATCGCACTTCGTACCGTCGGCGGCCTGCAGGAGATCACATGGGCCGAGTACGCCCGTCGTGTGGAGGCCATCGCCGGCGGACTCGCGGCGTTGGGTGTCGGGCGGGGTGACACCGTCGGGATCATGCTGACGAACCGTCCGGAATTCCATCTGGTGGATGCCGCGGCGCTCCATCTGGGGGCGGTTCCGTTCTCGATCTACAACACGAGCTCGCCCGAGCAGATCGAGTACCTCTTCGGCAACGCCGAGAACTCGGTCGTCGTCACCGAGCAGGTGTTCCTACCGGTGATCGCCGCCGCCGCGACCGATGTGTCCACCACGGTGATCGTCGACGGCGTGGCGGCGGGCGCCATCTCGCTCGCCGACGTCGAACAGACACCGGCGCCGGCGGGATTCGACTTCACCGCGTCCTGGCAGGCGGTCGAACCCGAGGACCTGGCGACGTTGATCTACACCTCGGGCACCACGGGTCCCCCCAAGGGCGTGGAGATCACCCACCGCAACATCGTCGCGGAGATGACGGCGCTCGCCGAGATCGTGCAGGCGGGCTTCGACGACCGGGTCATCTCGTACCTGCCGGCCGCGCACATCGCCGACCGTGTGTCCTCGCATGCGGCGAACATGATGCGGGGTATCCAGATCACGACGGTGCCCGACCCCCGCGAGATCGCCGCCGCCCTTCCCGATGTACATCCCACCTTCTTCTTCGGTGTGCCGCGGGTCTGGCAGAAGATCCGTGCGGGCATCGAGGCGAAGCTCGCCGAGGAGTCCAGCCCGGTGAAGAAGGCGCTCGCGGGGTGGGCTTTCCGCGTCGGGGCGTCGACGGCTCAGGCCCAGGTCGACGGCGCGGGTTCGGGCGGCATCACGCACGGTCTCGCGGACCGTCTGGTACTGCACAAGGTCCGTACCGCGCTGGGGCTGGACCAGGTGTCCTTCGCCGGTTCGGGAGCGGCCGCGATCCCGCCCGAGGTCCTGAAGTTCTTCCTGGGTCTCGGGATTCCGGTACTGGAGGTGTGGGGGATGTCGGAGACGACCGGCGTCTCGACGATGACGACCAGTGACAATCTCCGGATCGGTACGGTCGGCAAGCCGGTGCGCGGCATGGAGGTGAGACTGGCCGACGACGGGGAGTTGCTCGTCCGCGGACCGGTGGTGATGCGTGGCTACCGTAAGCAACCCGACAAGACCGCCGAGACCATCGATGCCGACGGATGGCTGTCGACCGGTGACATCGCGACGATCGACGATGACGGCAACGTCACCATCGTCGATCGCAAGAAAGAACTCATGATCAACGAGTCGGGAAAGAACATGTCGCCCACCAATATCGAGAACGCGATGAAGGCAGCATCGTCGCTGATCGGCCAGGTGGCCGCGATCGGTGATGCCCGCCCGTACGTCTCGGCACTCGTGGTGCTCGATCCCGATGCGGCGGCAGCGCGTGCCAAGAAACTCGATCTCTCCGGTGCCGACCTGACCGAGTTGTCCGCGCATCCGGATGTGGTGGAAGAAGTGGCGGTGGCAATTCGTGCCGGGAATCGGTCACTGTCCCGCGTGGAGCAGGTCAAGCGTTTTACCATCGTGCCGACCGCCTGGGACCCCGGCGGCGACGAGCTCACCCCGACGATGAAGTTGCGCCGCAAGCCGATCGCGACAAAGTACGCGAACGAGATCGGCGAGCTGTACCAGACGCAACCGGGGCAGTCGGTGGTGGACCTGCGGTCGTGACCGGGCGCGGACGTCCGCGACGGTCACACCACCGGCACGAGACAGGAGAAGGCATTGGACGACCAAGCAGGTGTCGACCAGGCGGCAGATCGAGAACTCGGACCCATCGACTACATCGTGGTCGAGTGGTCGGGTCGGCAACCGACCGGTGAGGCGCTTCCACATCTGATCGATGTGATCGATCGAGGGATCGTGCGACTGATCGACATCGTCTTCCTCACCAAAGACGCCGACGGTGCCGTCGCGCGACTCGAGATCAATTCGCTCGGCGCGGAATTCGCGATCTTCGACGGGGCGGCGACCTCATTGCTCGACGACACCGATCTCGCGGAGGCGGCCACGATCATCGAGCCGGGTTCCAGTGCGGCCGTTCTCGTCTGGGAGAACGCGTGGGCGGCACCGTTCGCCACGGCCGTCCGCAACAACGGTGGGCGGCTCGTGGCGTCGGGTCGGATACCGGTGGACGCTCTGCTCGCGCAACTCGACGCCGCCGACGAGTCGACGCCCGCGTAGCAGTCCCACCGGCGATCGTCGGCCCGAAACTCTCGAGAGGACAGAACATGCCAGGACTTCTCCGCGGCGTTGCACGCACCGCCGTCATCTCCGGCACCGCGACGGCGGTGAGCAACCGGGT
This sequence comes from Gordonia sp. NPDC058843, assembly GCF_042743165.1. NCBI lineage: Bacteria > Bacillati > Actinomycetota > Actinomycetes > Mycobacteriales > Gordoniaceae > Gordonia > Gordonia sp. NPDC058843. The sequence continues at coordinate 572 of NZ_JBHYNC010000017.1, read as the reverse complement.
GTCCCGACGCCAGGCGAGCCGGTGGGCACAGCAGGGGGGTGCCGCCCAGGATCCGCGGGCACAGCAGCAGTACGCACAACCCCAGTACTCCCAGCCACCGCCACAGCCAGCCCAACAGGCCCCCGCGCCACCGAGCGCGACGGACACGATCTCGGCGTTGAAGGAACTCGGAGCGCTCTATCAGCAGGGCATCCTCACCGAAGCCGAGTTCGCCGCACAGAAGGCCAAGATCCTCGGGACCTGATCCGATCGAACTGCACAACTGCTGGTCCCGAAGCTCGTCGACCCCTGCTCCCCGACCCCCTTGCTCCGTGAGGAGCGCCCGCTGGTCCCAATGCGAAAGAAGCGACCCCCTTGCTCCCTGAGGAGCGCCCGCTGGTCCCTAATCCGAAAGAAGCGACCCACCTCTGCTCCTGAGGAGCGCCCGGAGCTTGCGGAGGGCGCGTCACGAAGGGTCCGGTGACCGAGTCAGCGAGAGACCCTTCGTGACGCTCACAAGCTCGCTCCTCAGGGAGCATGGATTTCAGACACTCACGAGTGTTCTTTCGTGGTCCACGACGGCCGCCAGGCCG